>CAYRHB010000091.1:0-7928 GCA_964424035.1 uncultured Leptolinea sp. | reverse complement strand
GTTGGACTGCAAACACCAATCACCAAGGTGGTTGCTTTGACCAAAACCATCGCTGAAATTCAGCAATTTACAGCTATTCCGGAAAGAATAACTTCTACAAACACGCCTCACCCTACCAATACGCAAATCCCGACAGATCTCCCAACCAATACCAGTGTCCCGAACACTCCAACCAGACCAATCCCGACTTTAGGACCGGTTTTTACCCGGACTCCTCTCATCTCTCCAACCACTCCCCCTCTGGAATCATTTTCCATCAGTGACAATCAGAAAATGGTCCTTTACTATTCTCAGGCGGGTGATACCCGTTCGGCTGTAGCAGTACGCTTTGGTGTTTCAGAATCAGACATCACTTCACCGCAAGATATACCCGCTTACAGCCTGCTAAATCCAAATCAGCTTCTTGTTATCCCCAATAAATTGAAAGAGACAGGCCCCAAAGGCATTCTCATGCCGGATAGCGAAGTGGTCTTCTCCCCATCCGCCCTGGATTTTGATGTAGAGGCGTATATAAATGAACAGGGTGGATATTTAAGCACATACAGGGAATATTTATCCAGTGGCTGGCATTCCGGTGCCGATGTAATCAATCGGGTTGCCATTGAAAACTCCATCAACCCGCGTTTGCTTCTCAGCCTGCTTGATTACAGGAGCAATTGGGTTAGTGGTGAACCTCCCAGCGCTCTGGAAACAGAATATCCCATTACCCACAAAAAGATGAGGTACCAGAACCTGTACCATCAGCTTAGTTGGGCTGTTCAACAGTTTTCCATCGGATATTACGGGTGGCGCGCCGGATTGATCACCGAGCTCTCTTTTCCGGATGGGTCCAAACTTCGCCTGGCACCCGAACTTAATGCCGGAACAGTTGCTGTGCAGTACCTCTTTTCAACCATAGCCAACCAGGATGAGTGGGGGGCATCCCTGTATTCACCGGGGAACCTTTCTGAAAAACATGAAGCAATGTTTGGTAATCCGTGGCTTCGCGCACAGAAATTTGAACCGTTATATCCCACTGACCTTAAGCAACCCGTTCTCGAATTGCCTTACAAAGCCGGGCAAAGCTGGAGTCTGAGTGGCGGCCCTCATTCGGCATGGGGACCTGATGGTGCACTTGCTGCACTCGATTTCGCACCTCCGAGTAATTACCACGGATGCGCAGAATCGATTGAATGGGTCACTGCTTCCGCCCCCGGTCTGGTCGTACGATCAGCCAATGGGGTTGTGATGGTAGATTTGGACGGCGATGGTTACGAACAAACCGGTTGGGCGATTCTGTACCTTCATATTGCCACAAAAGACAGGATACCTGCCGGAACCTGGTTGAACCAGGATGATCCGATCGGACATCCATCCTGTGAAGGCGGAACAGCAACCGGAACACATGTACATATTGCCAGAAAGTATAACGGTGAGTGGATCCTCGCCGACAGCCCCATGCCGTTCGTCTTGAGCGGTTGGGCTGCTCATGCCGGTGATGAACCCTATCTTGGAACGCTAACCAAGGATTCCATGACGGCAGTTGCCAATACAACCGGTACAATGGTCACACTTACCAACAGGCAAAAGATCCAATAATTCAATGAGTAGAAAGTTCCTTACCCGTCTGTTCATCTCCATTTTGATGATTCATTTACTGGGTGCCTGTGTTCCCCGGGACATTGCCCCGGAAGTATCCGGCCAGGAAAACTTGGAGGTTGTGGCCGAACCGGCCATTGAATCTACACCCCTGCCAATTCGTGAAGCGTATACCCCCGGGCAACTGGTTGATTACACAGCCCGTTCTGGTGACACTCTCGCCGGATTGGCATCCCGGTTTAATACATCCATAGCTGAAATTCATGAAGCCAATCCAATCATTCCCAATGATGCCACAACCATGCCATCCGGTTTTCCCATGAAAATCCCTGTCTATTACCAATCATTATGGGGATCGCCATACCAGATACTCCCTGATAGCCAGTTTGTTTACGGCCCGGCTCAGGTTGACTTTGATCCGGTTGAGTTTGTAAACAGCCAGCCAGGATGGTTCAAGAAATATCTTGCTTATGCGTCTGATAAGAACCGGTCAGGCGGTGAATTGATCGAATTGCTGGCAGAGAATTACAGCGTCAGTGCCCGGCTCTTGCTGGCAATTGTTGAATATCAGACAGGTGGGTTATCCGACACAATTCCACGGGTGGATGTTGCTGAATATCCTTTGGGGTTTCATGATGATGCCCACAAAGGACTGTACCTGCAGCTTAGTTGGGCTGCGAATTATCTCAATAATGGTTATTATGATTGGCGCTTGGGAAATATGAAGGGATTTGACCTTCCGGATGGGCGGTTGGAACGGCCCGATCCCTGGCAGAATGCAGCCACGGTTAGCCTGCATTATTACTTTGCGAGGATATTGGATCAAACTGCATACGATCTGGCGATCACACCAGACGGGTTTTACCAAACCTATGTGAAACTTTTTGGTAATGCGTGGGATGGAGATCTGGATTTTATTCCTGGCAGTTTGCGTCAACCCGTAATGCGCCTTCCATTCGTTGGGGGAAAATCCTGGGCATACACCGGTGGACCACATACTGCCTGGGGGAACGGATCTCCTTTTGCCGCACTGGATTTTGCTCCACCGGCGGTTGTCGGGGGCTGCTCACAGACAAATGAAATCGTGATTGCAATCGCTGATGGTATCATCGCCAGGTCAGATCCGGCTATCGCCGTTCTTGATCTTGATGGTGACGGAGATGAGCGAACAGGCTGGAATATCTTTTATCTACACCTCGCCTCTGCTGATCAGATCAAAGCCGGGACTGTTGTAAAATCAGGCGACCGCATAGGTCGCCCCTCCTGCGAAGGAGGACATGCCACTGGAACCCATATCCATATCGCCAGGAAATACAATGGCGAATGGATCCCGGCGGATGGACCCATTCCATTTGACCTGGAAGGCTGGCTGGCGCAGAATGGACCGGTTCCGTATCAGGGAACATTGACGAAATACAGCCGGATTGTTAACGCCTGCGAATGTTCTGATGCCGCGAGCCAAATTCAATCCGAAATGCAATAATCCGGACCATCAAGATCAATTGGAATTGAGAGCAGGTTTACTTATCGAATTGTGACCCTGTGAGTGATCGGTACAGCTTTGGAAAGCATGGCCTGGGCAGGGCAATATTTTGTAACAGAGAGTTCAACAGCCCTTTCCACGGCAGCCCGATCAATATTATCGCCTGTCACTATGTATTCGACTTCGATCCCGGTGAAGACTCTCGGATGATCCGAAGCTTTTTGGGCATGAACCTGGACTTCAAAATTTGAAACCAGTTGTTTCTTCTTTTGAAGGATTGAAATAACATCCATCCCGGTACATCCAGCCAATCCAATACCGATCAATTCCATGGGGCGGAATCCATCATTGTCTCCGCCAACACCCGGATCTGTTCCCAATGGTAGGGAAAAACCGGAATCCGAGCTTCCTTCGAAACTCATTTTGCCCTTCCAGGTTACTTTCGCTTCCATAAAATACCTCCTATTTGATGCAATACCGATAGTATGGTTTTTGTTTCCCCACGGGAAACAACCAAATCATCAGGTTGAACCTCCACCTGATGTGTACCCGCAATTTGGACAAACCAGATTCATCAGGCTGTTCATTTCCATGTTGGCTTTATTACATTTAGGACACACAAGCATGGATGGACAAAACTTTGGATTCTGAAATTCTGTCCTCGAATCCAAATGTTGATCCGTGGTATTGAACGTTTTAATCAAAGATTCGTCAGCTGGTTTTGCCATGCAACAAATTTACGTATTGATTCATTGTAAAGGCCATGTGGGAAGAACATCCACATCAAGGCTATCGATATGACCATGTATGAACCGGTAATATCCGGCCGTCGCGATCATTGCGGCATTATCCGTGCACAGGTATAGAGGGGGAATATGTACCGGGAATTCTCCCTGCCCCATGAATGCGGCGCGTAAAGCTTTATTCGCTGAAACACCACCGGCGACTACGATTTCTTTTACCCGGAATTCTCTGGCAGCAGCCATGGTTTTCGTGTAAAGGACATCAACAACTGCTTCCTGGAAACTGGCGGCAATATCCGCAACAGGCAATTCAACACCGTCCGCTTCAATTTGTTTGACAGTTCTCAGGACAGCTGTTTTCAATCCACTGAATGAAAAGTTCCAGCCACTTTCAAGACGTGCCCGTGGAAAATTGAAGGCGGAAGGATTTCCCTCTGAAGCCGCTTTCTGGATAGATGGTCCTCCCGGATACGGAAGCCCTAGCAGGCGGGCAACTTTATCAAATGCTTCACCGGCAGCATCATCCAGGGTCGCACCCAACCGCCGGTAATTCAGGTGATCTTCCATCAGGTTCAATTCCGTATGTCCGCCGGATACCAGCAAGGCCATAACCGGGAATTCGGGTGGAGTGAAACGGTCAGCAGTTTCCGGTCGAATCCAGGAAGAGTAAATATGCCCTTCCAAATGATTGACGCCTACCAGAGGCAAATTTCTGGCCAATGCAATCCCCTTGGCCGCGTTCATCCCAACCACCAGAGAGCCGGCTAATCCCGGTCCACGTGTCGCGGCGATCGCATCGATTTCATCCCAGGAAAGGTGTGCCTTTTGAAGGGTCTCTTCGATGATCGGATATATGCTCAGAGTATGTTGGCGTGAGGCAACTTCCGGAAAGACTCCACCATATTTCTTATGCAATTCGATCTGTGTGGCCACTGAATTGGCCAGAAGACTGCTCCCATTCTCAATAATCGCGGCAGCAGTCTCATCACAGGAGGATTCAATCCCCAAAATTCGTGCGGGTTTCAATTCATTCATCAGATTCACATTTTCAAGATTTGACTGGAATGACCAGATCATAGGGATAATCAGCCATTAATTCAAGCTCTTTCTTATGGTTAATGCAATAAGTATCCTCTATTCGTACACCCATTCCTTTATCTGGAAAATATAAGCCAGGTTCCATGGTAAATACGGCACCAGGAATCAGACAATCCGACTCATCAGCTTTATCACCCGACCAGGGTTTCTCATGAACCCTCAAACCCAGCCCATGCCCAATTGAATGGTTATACCCATCCACAGTATTCGGGTGAGATCTGTTGGTAGGATGTCCCATGCTTTCAAACAGATCGTATGTCCGCATTTGATACGGCCTGAACATGTAACCGGGTTTCAATTCTGATATGAGGTCGTCATACACCTGCTTAACCTGTTGGTGTAGTTGTTGGATTTCATCCGTTGCATAACCCAGGCACCAGGTGCGCGTGAAATCATAAAAATAACCACCACCAATCTGACAGGGAAAAATATCAAAAACAATCGTTTCTCCACCCCGGAGAACTTCTTCATTATTACCTGTTGAGTGGGGCACGCCGGCGTCATGGCCCAGGGAGAAAATTGTCCCTTCGGGATTTTCCGCCCCGGCTTCAGCCAGCCAGAGGTTGATCAGACTTTTTACATCGCCAATCCGAACCGGTTCCCCATTCGACCTGACCAACTGGTTGTTTTGTAACTTCTGTTGTGACAGGAAATCTGCGGTTCTTCCTACCACATTCGTGGTGATCCTTCCCATTGACCGGATCTGATCAAGTTCATAATCATCTTTAGTGGTCATGGCTTTGAACAAAATTTTCTCATCCCAGTCTGCCAGGAATTCAATATTCGGTAGAAATTCACTCACCCCATTAATTGTGGAATAGGCTTTCCCCATATCCATTTGTCCATAAATAACGATCCGCCCACTGGAAATACCGTTATCTTCCAGGATATGGGCAATTCGCCGGCTTTCAACCTTTGTCCGGTCTCCATTTGTCTCATTCAGCAATTCAAGATATGGGTAACGATTGTTGGGTAAAAGGCGGCAACCGGTTTTCGCTGCCTCCTCCCGTTCAAATGCTTCATGGACCAGAATCGGATCTTCTCCCGGTTTAATGATCAGTTCACCCCTTGAAACATGGACATTTCCCAAAAAATACGTCATAGCCGGATTGTGATCTGCCGGTCCGGAAATTAAAATCGCCGTAATATCATTTTCTTGCATTAGACCTGATAAATCAGTTTTCATATTTCTCCCTGTATTGAAGTAAAGCTTTCTTAATCATTTGTACCAATAAATCATCCTGGTCTGGTAATACTGTCCGTGGATCAAAACAGACCATTCCATCCTGGATGCGGGGGAAAACAGCAGTTTCTCCATTCCGGAGCAGGTCAGTCAGCGAATCGGCTTTCTTTACCGGCAAAGCCAGAATGTATGTCGGCAAGGTTTCTTCAGGCAAACTTCCACCGCCTACAGTGGAATGGCCTTCCATGATAACGCCATTTGTTATCTGTTGCTTCCAATGTTCAACCCGATTTTTTAATTCATTAACAGGCAGGCTGATCATCTGCCAGACGGGAATTTCCTGTTCTGCCCGTTCGTTTAAATAGTGTATCAATGTTGCTTCAAGAGCTGCGATTAAGGTTTTATCCGTCCGTAGAATCCGGGCTAACGGGTGTTTTTTGATCCGGGTAAGATATTTTTCCTTACCCAGGATGATCCCACCTTGTGGACCCCCGAGGAGTTTATCACACGAAAAACAGACAACATCCGTACCGGCAGCCAGAGATTCCTGTACCGTCGGTTCATGACCCATTCCATATTTGGATGTATCCAACATGGCTCCGGAGCCCAGGTCATCGATCACCGGTAAGTCATGTTTATGAGCAAGCTCAACAATATCTTTCAATTCCGGTTCTGATGTATATCCGGTTATTTTGAAATTAGCCGGGTGAACATGCAGAATGATCGAGCCACCTTCACGAATAGCCCGCCGATAATCATCCAACCGGATCTGATTTGTTGTCCCCACTTCCATTAACCTGGCACCGGTTTGTTGAAGGATGTCCGGTATCCGAAACCCGCCACCAATTTCAACCAGTTGATTCCGGGAAATGATTACCTTACGCCGGAAACCCAGTGTCCGTAAAGTCAGGAATACACCCGCCGCGTTATTATTTACTACCAGTGCCGATTCCACCTTCAGGAGTCTTTGAAGTAATTTCTCCAGTCGTGTATTTCTATTCTGGCGTTTTCCTTTAATCAGATCCAACTCCACCGTGGAATATGAAGCGCTGGCATGCAGTATCGCCTGTAAAGCCTTCCGGCTGAGTGGCGCCCTTCCCAGGTTGGTATGGAGTACAACTCCGGTAGCGTTGATAACCGGTAATAATGACATACTATCGAGGTCTTCCAGCCCTCTTTTTACATCCCGGATTATCGCAGAGGTATCTGGAACAGGAGTTCCTGCCGGAATGGCATTCCTGATATTGGCTAGTGTATTCTGTATCTCTTCAACCACCAACACTCGACCATACAAAGCGATCAGGTCAATGGATTCTGCCTGTTGTAAAATTTGCTCAACACTGGGTATCCGGGCAAAATCATTCATCTTGATGTGTGGTCGTATTGAACCGGCTGCGCTCATTCATGCGGATGATCATTTCTAAAGCAACCAATCCTATGGCAAGAAAAAGAACCAGCCCGGAATTTAAGACCCGACCGAATTGAAGCCAGGCCAACACACATCCATATATGCCAAACCAGACTGCCTGCCGCACAACAACGGCGGCGCCAGCTCTTGGTTTACTGGGAAATCGCCGGTTGAGAAAATCTGTTACCGGTAGGCTGATTCCAGCCAGTGAAAGAAACAGAAAAAAATAGAAAAGCCACCGTGGACCAAGTGTGGGTACGGTATTGATCAGAACAACAGCCAGTCCTCCCAACCCGGTTATTGTCAAAAACAGGGATGTCAGGACGACCGGTAGACGGGAAAAATCTTGATTCATAATCCAAAAAGATTATAACCCATGAAGTTTAATGGG
The DNA here is from genome assembly GCA_964424035.1 of uncultured Leptolinea sp. Lineage (GTDB taxonomy): Bacteria > Chloroflexota > Anaerolineae > Anaerolineales > Anaerolineaceae > Leptolinea. The sequence continues at coordinate 44 of CAYRHB010000091.1, read as the reverse complement.
TTGACGAAAGAAATTGGATATGATAATATACAGTTCGTTCGGGG
>CAYRHB010000090.1:9938-15780 GCA_964424035.1 uncultured Leptolinea sp. | reverse complement strand
GTCTTGGCAAGCTGGATTCCTGTCCGGCCGCCGCCGATGATAACCACAAACATGTCAGGCCTCCTGCTGGTCAAGATTCATTAATCGACGACGCAAACCTTCAATACCTTCGAAAGTCGCACTGATCAATGCCACATCACGCTCGTTAAGTTTTGTGTCACGATCGGGGATGATGGCGCGTCCTGCGCGGGTCAGTGAAACAGGCAGGCAGTTTTCACAATCGATCAAATCGTTGAAGGTCTTGCCATCCCAGTAGGGAGTGATTACCACTTCGTAGAGTTCAACCTCTCCGTTGCCGGCAGAAAATACAGTCCGGACATCGGAGTGGAAGATCAACTCTTCCATACGCTGAGCTCCCCAACTTGTGGAACTGACCGTCTGAAGTCCAAAACTCTCAAATAGCTCCCTGGTACGGGGGTCATAATTACGTGCCAGAACATTCGGTACTTTATAGACGCTTTTGGCAACATATGCGGCAACCGTATTCAAAGCATCCGAATTGGTAACCACCGCCACGGCATCCGCCTTTTCAATTCCAGCCCGGTGTAGAACATCCTGGCTCAATGCTTCGCCCTCATTCAATCGACCCTGGAAATCAGCTGGAAGATTATTAAAGGATGCGGGAACTATATCGATAACTGAAACATCGTGCCCTCGTTTGTACAGGTTGTAGGCCAATTCCGCTCCCAGGCGACCACAGCCGATCACAATGACTTTCATCTTCTCTTCTCCCTAGTCCACCACATACGGGACATTGGTGATAACAATATCTTTGCGGAATCGCAAAGCCATTCGCAATTCAACCGCCGTCTGGGTGTGCAACGTGTTGGCAAGTACCTGGCGGGGAACAAATTCAGGAACGACAATGGTGATTATGTCATTTGCCTGCCGGTTTTTATCGATTTCATCAATGTACATCAAAAGCGGGTCAATAAAAAGCCGGTACGGTGATTCCAGGATAACCAGGCGGGTTCCATCTCCATAGGTTTCCCACTTTTGTTGGACCTTTTGGGTTTCATTCTCGTCGATGGACACATGCACCGCTGTTATGTCCTGGGACAGCGTTTTGGCATAGCGGAGGGCAGCCAGTGATCCTCTATGAACCCCACCAATGGGTAGGATGACCCGGTGGCGGGCGATCCTGCTGGGCGAAATGTAATCATCCAATGACAGGTTCTTCGCCAGATTCCGGTAATGCCTGTGAATGGCATAAAAACAAACCACCAGAGCCGGCATCAGGATGATCACCACATATGCCCCATCCGTAAATTTGGTGACGGCAAATACGCACATAACAACAAATGTACATACACCGCCAAACCCATTGGCGATCATCTTGAATAACCATTTCTTATCAAAATGAACGGTGGAACCTTTTTCAACAATTTCTTCGCCCGGTCTTAGTTTTCCGGATTTCCACCAACGGTGAGCCATACCGAACTGTGACAGGGTAAAACTTAGAAACACCCCGATGGCATATAACGGGATCAATTTGGTCACACTGGCCTGGAAAATCACGATCAGCAGCGAAGCAATCAGTGCCAGCACAACAATACCGCGTGAATACACCAGGCGGCTTCCCCTGAACGCCAATTGCCGGGGTAGAAAACCATCTTCCCCAACCATGGCACTTAAACGCGGGAATCCGGCGAAGGCTGTATTGGCTGCCATGATGAGAATAACAGTGGTTGCTGCGATCACCATCAGGTAAAGTGCACCTCTGGAATCAAATGCCGTGCGGGCCAGCTGCGAGATCATAGTCTCTTCTTCAGATGGCAAGCCACCGATCTGGTTGGCCAGATATGTGATGGAAAACATGGTCGAACCAAGAATGACCGCCATCATGATCAGGGTTTTTCCGGCATTGTCACTTTTCGGCTCTTTGAAAGCCGTGATCCCATTCGAAATGGCTTCCACACCGGTTAGAGCGGTAGTTCCGCTGGCAAAGGCTTTTAAAATCAGGAAAAGCGTGATGGGTTGGAGAACTGTGTGCTCCCTGAGAATATCCATGGGAGGATCCACGACCTGATCTAGCGATCCTGTGAAGTATTTATAAAACCCGACTGTGAGCAAAGTCAACATGGTGGCCAAAAAGAAATAGGTTGGTATGGCCAGCGCTTTTCCTGATTCCTTCACCCCGCGCAGATTGATGAGCATGATAAACATGACCATCAAAACGCCAATCTCCACACGGTATGGATACAGGAACATATAAGCTGATGTGATTTGCGCTACCCCTGATGAAACAGAGACAGCAACAGTCAGAATGTAATCTGTCAACAAGGCGGCGGCAGCAATCTGGGCAGGTAACTCTCCCAGATTGTCGCGGGAAACGATATACGCTCCGCCACCATTCGGGTAGGTATGAATGGTCTGCTCATAAGAAAAGATCAATACAGCCAGCAAACCACAAATAGCCAGGGCAAGCGGGATGGAGATAGGGAAAGCTGTAACACCCGCTGCTGCCAGAATGATGAGCATTTCCTGCGGAGCATAGGCTACCGAGGAAAGCGCATCTGAGGAAAAAACCGCCAAACCGATCGCTTTGCCAATCGTCTGATCGGCTTCATCTGCAGTAGCCAGAGGTCTTCCAATCAGGAAAGTTGAAAGCGACTGATTGGGTTCGTATTTTGAATCACGACGAAGAACCGTTGTGCCTCTTTCATCGTCGATGTTCATTTTTATACCTGCATCCAGGTCTTTATTTTCCACCGTTCTCTCTTCTTCTTCTTAATAGCAAGGCGTATGATTATACAGGTATTAATACCAAGATACAAGATTTGGGAGGGTGTTCATTTCATCAGCCAATCGAATCGAGACTGGTGTCTGGTTTTCCCAGGATCGTGTTATCGATCAGGCGGGTCTTTCCAACATATAAAGCCATGGAAACCAGTGCCTGGGTCTCAATTCGCTGAATCTCCTGCAATGTTGTAGTGTCAGCGATGGAAATATATTGTACCTTAGCTGCGGGCTCAGACAGGAAGACTTCATCCATGGCTGTCCGTATCTTTTGTGTGTCCTTTTCGCCAGCTAGAAAGACTGCTCTGGCCCGTCGTAGAGACCGGGAGAGGACCAGCGCTGCCCGGCGCTGGTCATCATCCAGATAAGTATTCCGGCTGGATAGTGCCAGACCGTCTTTTTCCCGGACAATCGGACAAACCACCATTTCCAGATTGAAGTTCAAATCATCCACCATCCGTGATAGAACGGCCACCTGTTGCGCGTCTTTCTGTCCAAAATAGGCTTTATCCGGTTGTACCGCAATAAACAGTTTTGCCACCACTGTGGTAACCCCCCTGAAATGGGTAGGCCGCATGGCGCCCTCGAGGACTTTTGTAATTTCTTCCACTGAGATATATGTCTGGTATCCGGCCGGGTACATTACCTGATCCGTCGGAGCCCAAACCAGCTGAGCACCCGCGTCCTGTACCAGGGCTGCATCACGCTCAAGATCGCGTGGATAGGATGCGAAATCCTCCGTTGGGCTAAATTGCGTTGGATTGACAAACACACTGACAATAACATGGTCACATTCAGAAACCGCTCTCTTTACCAGTGATATATGTCCCGCGTGCAAAAATCCCATGGTGGGAACCAGACCAACATAACCGGTCATTTTTCGCCGGGCAGCTCGAAGTTCCTCCAAAGTCCTGACTATTTCCATAATGATTTCACCTCTTTCAGATTACTCGAATCAGGTTTGTAATTGTGTTTTGTACCGGTGTGTTGATCCCGTATTTACCGGCAAGCCGGAGGATCTCTCCATTTATGGAGTCTATTTCGGTCATCCGCCCATTCTGTACATCCTGTAACATGGAACAACGATTTTTTGATGTTTCCTGCAATATCTTTCGAAGCCGGACCTTTAAATCATTTTCGCCGATTGCATATCCCTCTGCTTTTGCCACGGTACAGGCTTCCTGGATCAGATTGTCCATAATATCCATAACCCCTGGAATCGCCAATAGTTCGCCATTGCGTTTCCCCAATAAAGCGCCTGTCGGATTTGCGGCAGAGTTGATAATGGCCTTTTCCCAGATCGCTTCCAGGATATGATCGTCCAGTGAAACATCAAACCCGGTTTGACACAGTAGATCAGAAAATGGTCCGGCGAACTCATTCCTTTCAATCCGCACAGAGGATCCACCGTTTTGCCGGGCAATACCCGGTTGCAGGATTTCAGCGGCACAGGTTGTGACACCCGATAATGGATGAATACTATTTTGGTACGCCTCCATAACCTTTCGCGCGGTCAACCCGTTTTGCAAAGAAAGGATTACCGCACCTTTCTTTAGATTCGAAGCGACCCTGTAAATGGCTTCTCTGACTTGATATGCCTTGGTCAGCAATATCGCGTGTGAAAACTTCTTATTAGTATTCACCGGGTCCAGCACATCCACCGGAATAAAAACAGGGCTGCTGCTGCCTGTTTCAACCAACCCAACCCCCTTTTCACGAAGCGCACGCAATGCATCAACCCAGGTTCCTGTCATGGTCACTTTAGTACCACTTTGGGAAAGGCGTGAGGCAAACAGACAGGCAAGCGCGCCGGTTCCTATGATCAGAATATCGCGGGTCATATCAATTTACAGGAGCCGCAAGGTTTCATCCCATTCGGCATCCGGCATTTCATAGGTTTGTTCCGGACCGGGGAAAGTACCGTTTTGTACTTCAGATACATACATGGAAAAAGCATCCTGCATTGAATCATGAAAATTCGCGTATTTTTTTACGAACCGTGGGGTGAAACGACTGAACAAACCGATCATGTCCGGCGTAACCAGTACCTGTCCATCACACCCGGCACCGGCTCCAATGCCTATGGTGGGAATATCCAGCCGTTTTGATACAACCGCTGCCAGACGAGCGGGAATCGATTCAAGAACCAGGCTGAAACATCCGCTTTCCTGAAGGATCAAAGCGTCTTCCAGCAGCCGTTTTGCGGATTCAGACGTATTGGCCTGAACAGAAAATCCTCCAAACTGGTTCACCGATTGGGGGGTCAAACCCAGATGCCCCATAACAGGAATTCCGGCAGCGATGATCGCCTTGACAGTTTCAGACCGTTCGCGCCCACCTTCCAATTTGACTGCATGCATTCCGGCTTCCTGAAGCATCCTTCCTGAATTACGGACCGCTTCTTCCACACTAACCTGGTAGGTCATAAATGGGAGATCGCCCACCAGAAGTGCATTCTTAGCTCCGCGTGAGACTGCCTTGCAGTGGTGCAACATATCTTCCAGGGTTACCTGCAGGGTGGTTTCATATCCGAGCACGACCATTCCCAGGGAATCGCCAACCAGGATGGAATGTACTCCGCTCTCATCCATGATCCCGGCAGTCAGGGCGTCATAAGCGGTGAGCATGGATATTTTCTCTCCGCGTTTTTTCATCTGCAAGAAGGTCTGCGTGGTGATCTTCTTTTTGCGTGGTTCAACCGCCTGCGACATGCGACCTCTCTTCCTTTTTCATAAAATCTCTTAAGATTATAAAACCGTATCTGTTTAAAAAAGAGACCTCTGGGAATGAGGTCTCTTGGAGATCATGCGGTCGAACGTGGTTATCCCGGCTGATTGTATATAGTAAGGTATACAAGGGTTTGGTTTACCAGTTGATAAGCCACTTCACCGAAAGTGATGGGCCCCACCATCTGGCCGGTTTTCAAACCTTCCAGGTTTGAATAGACAAAATTCAAAATGCAATTACAGGAAAACAGGATCTGTTTCTCATTGCTCATGTTGATGTTGATGTTTTCTTCAAAATCGCCTTCAAGGACCAGTGACATGAACTCCCGGAAGTAGTTATCAACCGGGGCTGCAAAACGGTATCGCACATCCTTGAA
>CAYRHB010000090.1:0-9928 GCA_964424035.1 uncultured Leptolinea sp. | reverse complement strand
GAGCGTAAAACGAGACCTCATGGTTATCCGCATCAACTGCTTGAATACTGATGTTGATCGCCGCCCCGCTGTAGTCAGCCACCAGTGGTAATTTGGTATCGACCTTGTTTTCGAGAACATAGTCGGCAAAATTGACAACCGATCCGTTTACCCAGGCTTCTGTTGCCGAAAAGCCGTCCGTATCGAAAGTGATCGTATCTCCACTCCCCTGTTTGAAAATATTCAATATCCCGATATCGGCGATCTTATCAGGTGGTAATTGGACAGCCATCATTAAAGCTTTATCCGTATAGTATTCCCCGGTTTCCCCGTTGATCACTTTCGGAGTTGATTTTCCCAGGTCATCCAGTAAAACTCCAGAGATCCAACCAAGCAGTGGTTTTGTCGCGAAATTCGGGAAGTTCGGGGCTTTCAGCGCGAAATCTTTATGAATTTCGGAGAAAGCAGGGATCAAGATAAAACCAAACCCGTTGTCCGGAATATCCTGATATACATTCGAAATTGAATCAACATCGTAAACATGTTTCTTTACGTTTACGGTATAACCCGGAACCCCGGTGACAAGAATTTTATCTTTCGTGATCAAACCACCACTATCACCCATAAAGTAGGGTGTTGTACCGGCTATCCAATGGCCGCGAGGCAATTGCTGAATGGCTGTTTCATCACCGGCCAGGAACATATGGTATCCCCGGCTGATCATCTCTTTGACTTCATCAATACTGAATAATACGCGATTCATGTAAGCCCCCTATCCTGCAATCTTCTGAAGGTCTCGTTTGGCTGTTGGCAGATTGGCATTTTGAGCGAGCAAACCATGGAGCTGTTCAGCGCATTTTGTCAGGTTTTCAGGAGAAGGATCATGTTCAATATCCATGATCAACCTTCCTAAAAGCATTTTTAAAGCCAAGAATTCGAACTCATAGCTTTTCTTTTTTAGTAACAGGTCTTTCCATACAATATCATCGGCTGGAGGTATCAACATTTTCCCCTTCTTAAAATCATTTAAGGTTCTTCTGGCTCTTTGCACCTTTTATTATATACTTTTCTTAAGGTTTTTGTATATTTTTTTATAAATAATTAACTTATTCGGGTATAATAGATAATATATGTCGATATTACAAATTTTATATTCATCGTTCATGCGATGATTGTTTTCGGAGGAAAGAAAATGGTGCATACAAATCATCATCCAAGAAAAGTGGCAATAGTGGGAACAGGAAATGTTGGAGCAACATTTGCCTATTCCCTTCTTATGAGTGGATTGGCATCAGAAATCGTGTTGATTGATGCCAATAAGAGCAAGGCTGAAGGGGAGGCAATGGACCTCAACCATGCTGTTCCCATGCACTCCCCCACCCGTATCTGGGCAGGAACCTATGAAGATTGCGCGGGAGCAGCAATCACGGTTATCACGGCAGGCAGTGCCCAGCGCCCGGGTGAAACGCGGCTGGATCTGATCCAGCGCAATGCTGCCATTTTCCGCTCAATTGTGGAAAGCATTGTCAAATTCAACCCTGACGGGATCATCGTGGTTGCCACCAACCCTGTGGATGTTCTCACATACGCTTCATGGAAGTTTTCCGGTCTTCCAGCCAATCGGGTTATAGGCTCGGGTACCATCCTTGATACAGCCCGCTTCCGGTATTTACTGAGCCAGACCTTTGATGTCGATCCCCGCAGTGTTCACGGATACATAATCGGCGAACACGGTGATAGTGAAGTCCCTGTCTGGTCGTTGGCCAATATTGCTGGAATGCGTCTGCCGGAATATTGTAAAGCCAATAAGATGGGATGCAGGCAGGAACGCCTTGATGAGATTTTTACACAAACCCGTGATGCCGCGTATGAGATCATTTCCCGGAAAGGTGCGACATATTACGCCATAGCTTCCGGTTTGATGCGTATTGTCGAAGCAATCCTGCGCGACCAGGCAACAGTGCTTTCGGTATCCACCTTTATTGACAATTATTACGGGATCAACGATGTCTACCTGAGCCTGCCATGCGTGATTGACGTTGGTGGGATCGAACGCACGATACGGCTGGATTTAAGTAAGGAAGAGATTGCCGGCTTGCAGAGATCAGCATCCGTGCTGAAAGAAACGATCAATTCCATCAAATTTGATTGATCTGTGTTCAAAAGGTTCCGGCTAGAGTCGGAACCTTTTATGTTGTAGGAAGGAATTCCCCCTCCATACCGGTTTCTGTCAGGTCTGTAAATCGCACAGGACTGATTGTATTGATCTGTCTGGTTGGGGATGTCGCGGAAACCCGGATGAAGCCACTGTTCAAACCATTCAACCGGAAACCATTTATGACCGGTTGGGCAGTTTCCCAAAGCACATAGTCCGTCATGCCAATAAGAGTATGCCGGTAGGCTTTTCCGGTTTGCGCCAGAATATCCCGCATTCTGGCCGCCCGGTTCCTTCGTTCTTTCGTTGGCACCTGATCGGGTAATTCAGCCGCCGGAGTCCCCTTTCGGGCGGAATACGGGAAGACATGCCCGCTGGAAAAACCGGCCTGCTGCACAAAAACCAGACTCTCTTCGAAATCCCTCTCCGTTTCGCCAGGGAAGCCGGTGATGACATCTGTCGAAAGGGAAAAGAATGGATCAACCTGCCGTGCGTTTTCCAGAATGCGGGAAAACTCCGCCGGTGTTGTGCGCCGCCCCATGCGTTTTAATGTGGTGGCGGAGCCGGATTGCACGGCAATATGCAGGTGGCGGCAAATCCGCCGGTCGCTAAAAAGACTGAAAAAATCCGGCTCGATGTCCCAGGGTTCGATGGAAGAAAACCGTATTCTTCGAACATCCGTTTCCTGAAGTATTGTCCCGACCAGATCTTGCAGCCGCCGGACGGGATCCATATGTCTTCCCCAGGAACCCAGTTGCACTCCACATAAAACGATCTCTTTAGCGCCTCCGGCAATGGCTGACCGGATATCGGAAAGAACCCGGTTGACCGGTACACTGCGTGATTTTCCGCGAGCCAGGCGGGTGACGCAAAACGTACAAAAGGCATCGCACCCATCCTGCACCTTGATAAAAGCCCTGGTTCGATGACGCGCCCCGGGGAGGCTGTCCCGTCCGGGAATCATCATTCCCCCCAGGGGCATTTCCAATCCGAGTACAGTCACCGGAATATGATCTTTCTCTGAATTGCTTACAACCCGGATGTGTTCCACCAGGGTTTCCGCTGCATCCGGCTCGAGGGTAGCCCAGCAGCCGGTTGCCACGATTTGCGCATGGGGTGCCACGCGTGATGCCTGCCGGATCTTTTGGCGCGAATCGGAGGCTGCCGCGGATGTTACGGAACAGGAATTGATAATGATCAAGTCCGCTTCAGACAGGTTCCCTGTAATGGTATGGCCCGCTGTGCGAAATTCATGCGCCATCCGTTCAATTTCACTTTGATTCAGGCGACAGCCGATCGTATCAAAGAAAACATTCATGTCTACCCTGTAAAGAAGTTGCCATATGTAAGGCTGGATTTTAACATAACCGGTCCATGGGGAATGGATCAGGGATTAATATTGAAATATTGTTTCAACAAACGGCTGGCTATTTTCCCTTCATAGGAATTGGCAGAAAGGTCAATCGTCTTTTGTAGAGCTACCTTTGCACTGGAAGGGTCAGCGCCAGCGAGCTGCATCTGTCCCACATGAAGCCAGACAGGCGCGTATGCCGGATCGATTTCCCGTGCCTGATCAAATGATTCGAAAGCTTTTTCAGATTCACCCAACGCGAAAAAGACCTGTCCCAGCACATCCAGGGCTTCGGCAGAATCCGGTTTAAGTTGAACTGCTTTCTCCGCCAGTGACATGGCCAGATCGTATAAACGGTATTCATATTGGAGGCACATGCGCGCCAGAGAGATGAACGCCTCCGCGTTTTCAGGATCATTTTGGATGATATCTTCATAGGTGTCACTGGCTTCTTCCAATCTACCGGCTTCTGCCAGCGTGCGGGCCAGTTCCAGCTGCCAGATTGTCTCACCTGCCACTTCTGAACCTGGATTTTTCAAAAGGTCAATCGCCCGGGGGTAATCCTTCTGACGCCGGTAATACAGAACGGCTGTCAGCCTGACAGCAGGTGACTCCGGTTCCAGCATCAGCGCTTTTTCGATCTGTTCCCGGCCATCTTTTCCCTGCTGTTGCCGCGCTTCTGCCAGGAAAGCCCAGGCATCCGCAAAATCCGGTGTCTTTTCAACCACCTTTTGGAAGGAGTATTCCGCCAAATCCCAAATCCCGAACGCCGCGAATGCCCGTCCTATTTCAAGCTGCCGCAAATCCTCACGTTCATATTTCAGCGCATTTTTTAATCCTGCCTGCCAATCCGATAACCATTGTGGTTTGGATCGATCTGATTCCGATAGGGAATATCCATATACAGGATCCAAAACAGTATTTAACAATACCAATTCTGTTGTGATCTGCCTGTCTGGAACCGGACTGAGCGCAATCTGATCATGCAGGCAATTTATAGCTTTCTGATATTCCTGCCTGCTCCGGTAATAAGCCGTGAATGCCTGTAATGTGTTGACTTGTTCCTCTATAGTTTCCGCCTGCTGGTATGCCTCCTGCAGGGATGCCTCAATCCGGCTGTCTTTTCCGGATTGTCCATACGCGTCAGCCAGCAGCAGCCAACCGTATGTATCCAGAAAACCACGAGAACCCTGTATTTCAAGAATTTGCAATGCCTGATCAGTATTGCCATCTTCCAGATACTGCCGGGCCAGTTCAGCCCAACCCAGAGGACGCCAGGGTTCAATCTCTTCGACCATCTGGAAAAGACGTCGGGCGTTATCCAACTGATGTATGGCAAGCGCCTGACCGGCTTCCTTTACCTGTTCTGAAACTTCATAATCCTTGTAGAAGATCCATCCAAGGAAGACAGTTAAAAGCAGTAATAACAATCCAAGCGGCAATCTGAAAGACTCTTTTTTCACACTCCAATTATAAAAGACTCATAACACAATGGTTTTCTTGACACTCAATTATCGCTATGATAGAGTAAAGCGACGTTCGAAAGGAAGAACGACCTTATTCTAATTACTGGACAATCAGTGAAAACTACCATAGTTATACCCACATATAACGAAGCAGAGAATATACCCGTAATAGTGGAAAAACTCTTTGATCTTCCCATTGCCAATCTTTCCATTCTGGTTGTTGATGACAACAGTCCGGATGGAACCGGAGATATCGCTGAAGAATTGGGGAAAAAGTATAACGGTCGAATTTCCGTCTTGCACCGGGAAGGCAAACTGGGTTTGGGAACCGCGTATATCCAGGGTTTTAAACTTGCCATGGAGAAGGGAGCTGAAGCCGTTGGTCAAATGGACGCTGATTTTTCCCATCCCCCCGAAAAGATTGTCGAGCTGGTAAAAACCCTTGAAACCTGTGACATGGCTCTGGGTTCCCGTTATGTTCCGGGCGGCAAGCTGGATGAACGCTGGCCATTCTGGCGCAAGGCACTTTCTGGATGGGGAAATTTTTACGCCCGAACCATCCTGGGATTAAAACTCCGGGATGTGACCGGAGGGTTCCGGTTATGGAAAAGCCATACACTCCAGTCCATGCCATTGGACCGCATCCGGTCAAATGGATACATTTTCCAGGTGGAAATGGCTTATGTAGCCGATAAACTTGGCTTCCGGTTTAAAGAAGTACCGATCTATTTTGCCGACCGCCGCTGGGGACAATCAAAAATGTCGTTCCGGATCCAGCTGGAAGCCGCCATCCGTGTCTGGCAGCTTCCGGGGATGTACCGGGATATATAGATCAATATCATCTTCTCAATGAAGACCTCCCGGCGGGAGGTCTTTTTAGCAAAATTGACATCCCCTGAACCCGGAGATAGAATATTTTCATATCGATTGGAAAGAAGGATAGTCTGATGACTGTTGCGTTGACATCTGAACAGATCGCGAAGTATATCGACCATACCCTGCTCAAGCAGGAAGCGTCCGTTGCCCAGATTGCGCACCTATGCGAAGAAGCAGCGAAATACAAATTCGCATCTGTCTGTGTGAATCCGGCCAATGTGGCACAATGCGCGAAATTGCTTAAAGGGTCGGGCGTAAAGGTATGCAGTGTGGTCGGATTTCCTCTTGGAGCCACCCTTTCCACGGTCAAAGCATTTGAAACTGAAAAGGTGATCGCCGATGGCGCACAGGAAGTCGATATGGTTCTGAATGTTGGAGCCCTGAAATCAGGGGATTACAACCTGGTAAAAGAGGATGTAACCGCGGTAGTACAGGCTGCTCATGCGAAGAAAGTCCTCGTGAAAGTCATCATTGAGACCTGTCTCCTGACAGATGATGAAAAAATAAAAGCCTGCCTGATCTGCAAAGAAGCCGGAGCTGATTTTGTAAAGACATCCACCGGATTCAATTCCGGTGGGGCAACCCTGCCAGATGTCGCGCTGATGCGGAAGACGGTTGGCCCTGAAATGGGGGTAAAAGCAGCCGGCGGGGTCCGCACCCGTGATGATGTGCTTGCCATGATCGATGCCGGCGCCACCCGGATCGGTACCAGCGGTGGTGTGAAGATTATGGAAGGCGCCGAAATTAAAAGCGGCTATTGATTAATCTAAGGAACAAAAATAGGCGGACCATTAACTGGTTCCGCCTATTCTTTTATCCAAATACGGTTACCGTCTTGGCCGCAAGATGACCCGGATAGGCGTGCCGATGAAGTTATATTCCTTGCGGATGGAATTCTCCAGATACCGGATGTAGGTAAAATGAGCCAGCGTTGGATCATTGACGTAGATCAAGAATGTGGGTGGATCACTGCGTACCTGCGTCCCGTAATACATGCGCAGCGAACGTCCCCGGTGTGCCGGCGATGCATGCGCGTCCTGGGCATTCTGAATGATCCGGTTCAATTGAGATGTGGATAACCTGGCCAGGCGTTCTTCCTGAACCCGCACAACCATCGAAAGTACCTGGTCTACCCGTTGACCGGTTTTGGCTGAAATAAAGAGAATTGGTACATAATCAACGAACTTGAGGTCTTCCCGGATCTTCTCGGTGTACTGTGCCATGGTGTATGTGTCTTTTTCAATCGCGTCCCATTTATTGACCACAACAACACAGCTTTTCCAGGCTTCGACAATATACCCGGCAATATGCGCATCCTGGGCACTGATTCCTTCGGTTGCATCCAATACCAGGATGGCGACATCAGACCGTTCAATGGACCGCATTGACCGGATGACACTGTACTTTTCAACGCCCGGTTCCACTTTGCCCCGCTTGCGTATCCCGGCCGTATCGATCATGGTGATCTTAATTCCGTTGAAATCGATGGCCGTATCGGTCGCATCCCTTGTTGTGCCGGCAATCGGGCTGACGATCGCCCTTTCTTCTCCGGCCAGCCGGTTTAACAGGCTGGATTTTCCCACATTCGGTTTACCGACAATAGCCACTTTGACGGAATCATCTTCTTCCTCTTCCAGCCCCTCCGGGAATTCATTCACAAGGGCGTCCAGTAAATCACCGGTGCCGGTTCCATGCAACGCGGACAACGCGTAAGGTTCGCCCAGACCAAGTTGATGAAAATCAACCGCATTCGAACGCAATCCGGCGGAATCCGCCTTATTCACCACAAGAAGGATGGGGGGAACCAATTTCCCTTCCACACTTTTCTGGCTTCTTCGCAACATATCGGCTACTTCAATATCAGCCGGGGTTACTCCGGAGGAGGCGTCTGTAACAAACAGGATGACATCCGCCTCTTCCACCGCCATTTGAGCCTGGAGCCGGATCTGGCTGATATAGTCAGCCGACCCAACGGAAAGTGGATCTTTGCGGGAACTGGAGGGGTCTATACCCCCGGTATCGATAATATCGAAAGATACGCCGTTCCATGAAGATTCCCCGAATAACCGGTCACGGGTAGTGCCGGGGATATCATCCACAATGGCGCGGGGTTCACCGGAAAAGCGGTTGAAGAGTGTACTTTTGCCCACATTCGGGCGCCCAACAAGGGCGACTACTGGTTTTGTCATGCCTGACCTTTTCTTTGTTTTCTAAAGGTCTGATATTTTACCCGCTATTTTCCGAAAGGATGATCTCAACCGTTCCGGGAATTATGGATTGCAGTTTTAATTCCGAAATCTTCACTTCTACCTCGGGTGTGCGCTGATACGTGCCTTCAGGATCATCGGTCATATCCACATAAACCCGCACATCGCTGGTTTTTAATGTATCCAGCAGTGGGATGGGTCCAGCGATGATGACATCCACCAGAGTGGGCGACACCTTGGAATTCAATCCCTGCGTGGTGCCAATAACCTCGACACGCATTCCATTCAGGGTCACACTGCTTTCAATGGTGGATACACCGATCTGAACGTTGACCGTTTGATCACCTACTATCGATACACCGGATGGAAGATTAAGGGATACACGGATATCCTTGTCATCCTTTAATCCGGCAAGATTTATGGGTGCCGTTTGGACGTAACCGGGCAGGCTGTCAACAATCTTTGGATCAGCCGAAAAAACGGTCACCGACGGCGGATATGCGGAAATATTTGTCAACCGGTATCCATTTGCCAGAATACCGGTTGTATCCACCTTGACAACAACATTCCGGTATCCACCCCGCTGAACGATCTTTTGTTTGATTTGCACACGATCCGGGTTCAGGGTTACACCACTGACCGGCAATTCGTTGCTATCAAGGGCCTGTAATACAACCGTTTGTTCTATATCTTCCTGTGCCTGTGATTGATCCAGAGTAGCCCGGATTTCAGATATGCGCTTGACGGCGGATTCCGGGCCGGACACAATTGTTTCCTCTTTGCTCAACTCAGCCGGATCTGCCCTGAATCCTACTGCCGGTTCGCCCCTTATGGAGACGGTAAGCGGCAGGGTACGATTCAGAAGGGTTTCCAGTGTTACTTCAACATTGGATGGTGAATAACTGACTATTTCTACCGGACGCTGAACAATTTGTACTTGAACCGGAACAGTATGTGGACCGGATGAAAGTCCGGAAAGGTCAACAACTGCCCTTACAGAAGTCCGATCGGTTAAAAGGTTGGTCCAAATGGATTTTGGGGCGCGCAAATTTATGGTCAGCGTCTTTGCCGGTTCATTGGTGAGAATGAATGTTGGATCCTGTCCTATTACTTCGATATTCACCGGGTACGGATATGACCGGACTTCCGCTGGATCTTCGGCTGTGATCGCCAGAATCCATACGGCAACAGACAGAGCCAATGCCAGCAGAAAAGTCGGGAGATATCGTGTAAGTCTGGGAAACATAACGGAAATTAATCCTCCGGTTGGCGAATGGATGGTATCCGGAGGAGGCGCTTTAGCCATCCGGTGGACTGCTGGATAGTTTCTTCCGGCCGGTAGAATGCGATCAGTATGTTTTCCAACCTTTCACTATCCAACCTGCGGATCATGCGACCGCCATGGGCTATGGAAATGGAGCCGGTTTCCTCTGAAACAACAACCGCTACTGCATCACTGGCTTCCGATATGCCCAGCGCAGCACGGTGACGCAATCCCATTTGGCGATCGGGTGTGCGGTTAAGAATACCGGATGCCGAAAGGGGCATGACGCAGGCTCCCGCCACGATCAAGTTGTCAGAAATGATCACCGCCCCATCATGCAATGGTGTGTTGGGATAGAAAATCTGCATCAGCATTTCAGCAGACACCCGTGAATTCAAAACCACACCCGTCTGCACATAATCTCGTAATGAATCCCCACGCTGCAGAATGATCAATGCGCCATGCTGCCGTGCGGATAGACGCGCACAGGCTGTGGAGACAGCTTTAATCGTCTGTTGCAGTGACCCGTCACTGGTTGGTACCTGCCGAGAAAGTAGCCGGATGCCACCCGCCCTGCCCAATTTCTCCAGACCTCTGCGAATTTCCGGAGCAAATATGACCGGTATGGAC
>CAYRHB010000089.1:0-15887 GCA_964424035.1 uncultured Leptolinea sp. | reverse complement strand
ATTGGGGTGGTGTGGAAACCCCCCAAAAAATTGGTTTCACAAATGACCAAAAGGGTTTGAAGGGAAAAACCGTTAATTTAACCAAAAAACCCCCCTCGCGGGATGGCGTTTGAACTGCCAGGTTGTGCTTGTTCAGGTAATCCAAAATCTTTTTATACCCCATCCAGATACCCTCAAGGGGCCCTTCGTACAAAACCGTTGCCGCCCTGGTGCCGGGGAGGTTGCGAAATTCTATCCCTGCAACTGGAAACTTGCCAGAAACAGGAACACAGCATTCCAAATCCATAGTCTCGGCGTACTGGTGATCGTCATAGAATAGTGAAATCGGGTTTTCTATGGCTTTCATACCGCATTTCTCAAGAAGTTGCTGCATGCGGGCTTCCATCTCAATTCCTGTTCCGGTGAAACGTTGACAGGCAGCAAATACCTCTGGCAGTACCTTGATATCCAGGTCTCCCACTATTCTCTGATCCAAATGCTGAGTCTGTAAAAACATGCGTGCTTCATCAATTGACAGGCCGGTCTTGTCCCAATGATGCTTTGAGTCTTTGATGGCTGATTGCAGGTGTTTTACCACCTGCCGGGGATCTTTGTGTTTTCCCAGGACTTTCTTGATGGATTCTTTGGAAACACCTATCCTGTGAAAGCAATTGACAAGTTCCACCCGATGCAGGCAATTTTCATCATAGTAACGGCGGGACGTAAATTTATCTACACGGGTGGGAACAACCAGACCCTCCTGGTGGTATTGATGCAATGTGTTCCCGCATACCCGGGTGATCTTGGAAAGGTCTCCGATCGAATATTCCATCTGGCTTCTCCGGTGGATAAATTTGCGTGTCGTCTGGGTATAAAAAAGGTGTTTACGAAAATTGCTGGATCAATCCATTGTTGAAAGGGAATTTTCGTGATCTCCCCATTCTACCCGGAAAACCCGTTGGTTATGATGAAACCGGTCAGGCGTGGATGTTAAATGCGACTTTCGTACGGATGGATCTGGTTATTGGATCTTCATCATCTTTTAGAATGAATTGAATTTCTGTAAGGTAATTTTCCGGGACACCCGGCAGATATTTCCCTTTCCCGCGCAAATAGATTTCCCTTGAAGGGGGCAGAATGGGAAAATCCCGTTTATTCAGATAATCAACGATCTTCTGGTAGGCTTTCCAGATGGAAGAATAATCACCTTCATGGGTGATGGAGATCATCCGGCCGCCTTTTAGCGTGTAATATTTTATTCCGGCTGCCGGCATTTTCTTGCGGATGGGGAGACAGCATTCGATATGCATATTCTCATCAGCATGATGTTCATCATGATAAAGACAAAAGGCTGGTCCGCAAACAACGGTATCGAAAATTTCATTCAGCCGCAACATATGCCGGTCAATATCCGAATAGGTGCCTTTGTACCGGATGGATGCTATAAATTGATCGGGCACATCTTTTTCCGTCGGTTCACCAATCGGCAGGGAGACAATGGATTCGAGCTGAACGAAAGCCTGAATTTTATCCCGGATGGCGGTGTATTCATCCATCTTCCTGTTAACTTCTGATAACCGGGTTTGCATATATTCAATCAGGTTTTGATCTTCACTGTAGTTTAGTAAAATCTCTTTAATAGTTTCCAGGGGAAATCCCAGCTCTTTTAACCGGCTGATGGTTTCCACCCGTCCCAGTGATTTCTCATCATAATAGCGATATGAACTGAATTTATCGATGCGCGCCGGAATGAGGAGCCCGATATCATGGTAGTAGCGCAATGTTTTTATACCGAGGCGGCAGATTTTTGAAAAGTCGCCAATGGAATATTCCACTCTAAACTCCATTTTCTGAAGTAAATACCATCACCTTTATTTTCCCTTTAAACAATCCGTAAATCAACAGTTATATATGGATTAAATGGAATTCAATAAGAAAGCCGTGGAAAAAGCAGCGTTTTCCACGGCGATTTTGAATGGGATTCTTGTGTTCAATCCAAATCCAATTGTCTATAAGCCCTTTCTTCGAGATCCGCAATTTCTGCAATCAATTGAGCGGGTTCTTCAAGGCGCACTGTCTGTGTGAGTATCTGATCTGTAATCACATCGGTAAGGCGGCCGATGGATCTGCCGCTTTCCGCCAGCAAATCTGCCGCCTCCTTTAACCCGGGCATGCTGATCGAACCCGCCAAGCTGCTGATCTCTTTGGAAAACCGGTCACGAACAGCCTGGTGCGGATCAGTGTAATTCAACCTGAAGGGCAGCATTCGCTGTGGAAGCATTGGAACAACACTGCAGGTAAATGTGACCAGATCCGTCAGGCATTTTTTGATCTGATCGTCTGGCAGTTCTTGTGGCCAGCGGGAAATATCGGCAGCCAATTTGCGCATCCCGTTGATACCCATGAACCCAACCGGCGGGTGAAGGATTAAATTCGCTTTTTTTCTTAATCCGTTGACCACGATCTCTTCGAGCGGGGCAATGCGGTCGTTGAATTCCAGAATAAACAATGTGTTCTTTTTACCCTGCCCGGGATTGTTCACATTCCAGGCTTCCTGAAGATCTTCCAATGGTATGGTCTGAATACCCGGAAGCCCGTTATCTTGCACGTATGCAACAGATGATCCCTGGTCATAACCGACGAGGAGAACATAATGCTGGGGAATGTGTATACGATGATAGAAATGAGGATAATACGGCAGGTGGAACATATCGAGCAAACCAAGGATCACCGGCAGCCCCCGGTCGATGCTCCGGGTTGCCGCCTTCCAGGAAGTTGAGAAACTCTTACCTTCCATGGATGTCCATGTATATCCAATAATATTGGCCAACAAGTCGTGCTGCGGACGACCGGTTCCATTCCCCCAGAAGACCATTCGCGGAGTCGGGGCGTTCTTTTGCCGGAGATAAAGAAATCCGGTCATGCTCAGGTCCATCAGGAAATAGCCGGGGAGCCGGTTCCCGGTTTTCCATTCATACATATCTTCCAATCCGTTGATCGGGCAGGCATAATCCAGGACTTTGTGGGGTAATTTGAGACAGGTCATTCATACTCCTGATGAAAGAATTGTGCTGATCAGCCTGTATAGCATAATCCCTCCAGTTACGGGAGAGTCAAGCCAGGTAGCAAGAATGATTCAATTAAAAGACAATTCCGGAGAAATTTAACAAATAGATCTCCGGAAGTGTTTCGGATCGAAAAAATGTTAAATTGTATTTTGGGTGTTTCTATGCGTTGGATTTTTCTCCACGCATCATGGATTTAATTCTCGGAAAAACCATCCGGAATACAGGACACCTGTCGTACACGGCACTGAAGAGGAGAATAGCCCCGAGTGGATAGAGGATCACCCCGTACCCCCAGAAAAAACCGAAGGCGATCAGGGCCAGGCCGCTGACGATCCGGGAAATCCGCTGGAAACCCGTAGGCGGGATGATGATCTCACCATTTTCAGCGGCTGCTTTAAAAAGCACTTCAAGTTGTGAAGCATTCAGCATACCCGTGTGGCGCGATCTCACCACACCTCCTGCAAGAACCAGGATCGTGGGTATTCCCATGATATTGAAGTCTTTCATTAATTGCTGATCCTTGTCCGCGTTTATCCGCAACAGATCAACCGATCCGGTATGGTCATGGGCGGCTTTCTCCAGAGCGGGGGCCATTATTTTGCAGGGCGTGCACCACGGCGCCCAGAATTCGACAACCAGCGGTCGTGAGGATTTGCGGGATTTGAACAATAATTCCTGTTTATTCATTGATACCTCTAAGGGTTGGCGAAATGAAAAGGCACTTGTCAGGTGCCTTTCCTTTGCAAGCTTTTTTAATTTCAGCGATTGGTATTTACTCTCAAGAGCGTATACAGCGGACAGAATCCAACCAGACCGGTGAGGAGCGGCACAAATCCAAGCACCTTTAATACCATCCCCGCGGTTCCGGTGACATATCCACCAAAGCCGAGAGCCAGTAACGCCAGTCCGATCACAATCCGAATGCCACGATCCAGAGCTGATTCATTAATTTTCATTTTTTCCTCCATACCTGATAATTGTTATATATAAGATAATAATAATCAAATAAGGTTACAAGATTGTTTAGAAGGATCTTCCAATTTAATCTGAATCGGGGCAAACAGCTTCCTGGATGGCAGCCAGCATTGTTGCACGGTGCTCCGGCGCGATGCGCGCTTTGCCGGTCAGCTTGTAAACCTGAATAGTTTCCCGCAATGTTTTCATGGCAGCAGTACACTTCGGGCATTCAGCCATATGTTTCTCTGCCTGTTCAAGGACTTCAATGGGCAGTTCACCATCAATATATTCAGACAGGCAGTGAACAATATCTTTACAATCCATCTTTTATCGTTCTCCTTGTGGTTGAGAGCCAGCCAGTCTTTCAGAGAAATAATCCGAAAGCATTTCCCTCAGGGCAAACCGGGCGCGGTGAAGCCGGACTTTTACTGCGGCTTCCGATAACCCCAGAACTTCCGCAGTCTGTTCCGTTGACTGATCCTCCATATCCCGCAGGAAAAAGACCACGCGATATTTCATGGGAAGTGACTGTACGGCTTTTTGCAGGTAATCCGCGGCTTCGCCATCTGCCTGCATCTGCTCGGGGGTCATTGTCCATTCGATGAGTGAGCGGGGGATGGGTACAACAGAGTCTTCATCCGGTTCATCCTCGGGCAGGGGTTCCTCATGACGGGCGCGCAGCCTTCCCATTGCTGCATTGTAGGCGATGCGGTACAGCCAGGAACTGATCCTGGATCTTCCTTCAAAGGATTCGCGATGCGTGATGGCTGATATGAACGTCTCCTGAACTACGTCTTCCGCAATAGCCGGGTCTCCCAGCAATTGGATTGCCAGACGGTAGATCGGATCAGCGTAGGTTTCGAACAATTCCGCAAGAGCCTGTGAAGGATCGGACGATTTAAATCGGGCCAGCAGCTCTTTTTCTGTTGTTGGTTCGTTATTCATAAGATGTCCGATCCTTCTTTTGGTTACATTTCATCCATTATCTGCCGGTTTTACAACAGGTGTAAAGGTCAGATTGTCACCTGTCTTATCCACCAGTATGGTTTCACCGGATTTGAACTCACCGGCCAGTATTTTAATCGCCAATGGGTCTTGAAGTTCCCTTTGAATAGCCCGTTTTAATGGCCGGGCTCCGAAGTCAGGATCATATCCAATTTCTCCGAGCCAGTCGCGTGCAGCCGGGGTTACATCCAGCGTGAAACCTTTGTCTGTCAACAGAGCCGCCACACGTTTTAACTGGATACCGACTATTTCGGCGATATTCTCCCTGGAAAGTGCGTGGAATACCACGATCTCATCAATGCGGTTCAAGAACTCGGGCCGAAAGTGCGCCTGCATGGTCCGGGTGATTTCATCCCGTTGAACGACTCTGGTACGATCAAGCCACAATTCACTGCCCAGATTGCTGGTCATAATGACTACCGTATTTCTGAAATCGACAGTCCGTCCCTGTCCGTCAGTCAACCGGCCGTCGTCCAGCAATTGCAGCAAAACATTGAACACTTCACCGTGGGCTTTCTCAATCTCATCAAAAAGGATGACGCTATAGGGTCGTCGGCGGACCGCTTCTGTCAACTGACCGCCTTCCTCATATCCGACGTAACCTGGAGGAGCACCGATCAAGCGGGAGACTGTATGCTTTTCCTGGTATTCGCTCATATCAATCCGGATCATGGCATGTTCGTCATCAAACAGGAACAGAGCCAGCGCCCTTGCCAGCTCGGTCTTTCCCACACCGGTCGGGCCGAGGAAAATAAAGGACCCGATTGGGCGGTTGGGATCCTGCAGACCTGCCCGGGCGCGGCGGACGGCATTGGAAACCACTCGAAGAGCATCTTCCTGGCCAATAACACGTTGGCGCAGGCGTTCTTCCATATGCAACAGTTTTTGCATCTCACCTTCCATCAATCGGGAAACAGGAATGTGTGTCCAACTGGAAATGATCTCTGCAATTTCTTCCGCGTCCACTTCTTCCTTGAGAAGGGCGCCCTGTTGCTGAACGTGCCGCAGCTTCTGCTCGGCTTCATTCTGGCGATTTTCTAGGTCACGTAATGTGCCATACCGCAGACGGGCGGCAGTCTCGAGGTCAGCCCGGCGTTCCGCTTTTTCCACTTCCACCAGGGCCTGTTCGGTTTCCTCCTTGACTTTACGCAGATCGGCGATGACTGTTTTTTCATTTTGCCAACGTGTGGTCAACTGCGATGATTGTTCTTTCAAATTGGCAAGATCCGCTTCGATCTTTTGCAACCGGTCTTTGGATCCTTTATCCTTTTCCTTCTGCAATGCCTGGCGTTCGATCTCCATTTGCATAATCTGACGGTCAACTTCATCCAGCTGTTGTGGTTTTGAATCGATCTCGGTGCGCAGACGGGCTGCCGCTTCATCGATCAAATCGATGGCTTTATCCGGCAGATGCCGGTCGGTAATGTAGCGGTTGGAAAGTGTGGCTGCCGCGATCACGGCCGCATCCGTTATGCGGACTCCATGATGGACTTCGTATCGCTGTTTCAGTCCGCGCAAGATGCTGATGGTGTCTTCCACATCCGGTTCTTCCACCAATACGGGTTGGAACCTGCGTTCCAATGCCGGATCTTTTTCGACATTCTTGCGGTACTCATCCAGGGTGGTTGCGCCGATTAAATGCAATTCCCCACGCGCCAGCATGGGCTTCAGCATATTCCCGGCATCCATCGCGCCTTCGGCGGCACCTGCCCCCACCACGGTGTGCATTTCATCAATGAAGAGGATGATCTCTCCGGATGATTCTGTGATCTCTTTCAGAACAGCTTTCAACCGTTCTTCGAATTCACCGCGATACTTGGCGCCGGCGATCAATGCGCCCATATCAAGCTGGATCAGGCGTTTATTTTTCAATCCTTCCGGCACATCGCCGTTTACCATCCGCTGGGCCAGTCCTTCGACCACGGCGGTCTTTCCCACACCGGGTTCACCGATCAGGGCCGGGTTGTTTTTCGTGCGTCGCGAAAGGATCTGGACCAGGCGGCGGATCTCTTCATCACGACCGATCACAGGGTCGAGTTTCCCCTGACGGGCCATGGATGTCAGGTCCCGCCCGTATTTTTCCAGCGATTGGTAGGTGCTCTCCGGGTTTTGTGATGAAACCCGCTGCGATCCCCGCACAGACACCAGAGCTTTGAGGATGGCGTCTTTGGTTATCCCGAATTTATCCAATCGTCTGGCTTCGGGACTTTCTGTCATGGCCAGCAGAATATGTTCTGTCGAGGTGTAATCATCCTGCATACCACGGGCAAACTTCTCTGCTGCACTTAAAACGTCAGCGGTAACCCTCGCGAGTGAAACATCACCGGCACCCGGTCCGGATATCTTAGGTCTGGAATCAAGTTCTTTCTGCAATTCGGTCACCAGTCCGGAAATGCTGCCGGATATTTTTGTGACCAGTGCCGGTACAACTCCATCCGGCTGGATCAGTAGTGATAACAATAAATGAGCCGGTTCAATGGCTTGATGGTTCAGTTCACCTGCCAGTTGTTGGGCCTGTAAAATGGCTTCCTGGGCTTTCTGTGTAAATTTCTCGAGGTTCATAAGGGACTCTCCCTTCGTATAGTTTATCAGAGTAAGGTTAATCGCCGAATGTCGGAATCGTGTCAGATTTTTATTAGTTTTATATCATATTGGCATTTCCCGCCTGTGTTGCAGCCAATGCCTGCCTGAATTTATTTTTTCATTTCGGATGTTTTTGTTACAATATTAAAAATAATATTAAAAGTAGGATTGTATGGCGACCCGTCCAAAAATTCTGAATATTGCACATCGCGGCGCCCGCTCGGTAGCGCCGGAAAACACACTGGCAGCCGCCCGAAAAGCGTTGGAATTCGGAGCGGATATGTGGGAATGTGATGTCGCATTGACCTCTGATGGCGTGCCCGTGATCATCCATGATGACAACCTCCGACGTACATCCAATGCCATGTCGGTGTTTCCCAACCGCAAACCCTGGAAAGTGACCAGCTTCTCACTGGATGAATTGCGACGATTGGATTTTGGATCCTGGTATCTCGCAACCGACCCCTATAAACTAATCAAAACCGGAAAATTGATGCCGGAAGATCTGCAAAAATTTGTGGGCGAATCCATTTTGACATTGGAGGAAGCCCTGCAATTCACCCGCGACAATAAATGGCAGATCAATATCGAGATCAAGGATCTTAGAGGTACTCCGGGTAACGATACCGTGGTTGAGATGGTAACAAATATGGTGAAATCTTTCGATATGGAAAATCGTGTCTGGATATCTTCTTTTAACCATCTGTATATATCGCAGGTAAAAAAGCTGGAACCGGAAATCCGGACCGGGGCATTGGTGGAATGGCTTGATTTGAATCCTCTGGCGCGCATGCAGCAAACCGGGGCACAGTCCTACAACCCCGGAATTCGCCTGGCCAATCCACGCCTGATCCGCAGTATTCGCGAACAGGGTCTGGATGTATTCGTCTGGACAGTGAACAAGGAAACATCCATGCGGAAGTTGATTAAAGCCGGTGTAAGCGGGATCATCACCGATTTTCCGCAGGTATTGAATTCTGTGCTGGATAGCTATTCCCGGTGATAACCGGGAAAGTGCATTGAAATCCCCCATATCCCGGAGGAAGATCATTCTTCGGGCGGATAGATCTTTTCCGGTTTTACCCGGCCTTTCGGGCGCTCGATTAATTCCAGAGCCACCCCGAAATCCTTTTCCGTATCCAGATAGGCATAATGGCCATCTCCGTCAAGGCCAAAACCCGAACCATCCATGATCATATCAAACCCGGCGGCTTTGGCTTCTGTCAATGCCTGTTCCATATTGTCAACCAGCAGGCCAAAATGATGGACACCGTATCCATGCTCCTGGATAAATTCTGTGTACAGTGAATTGCCTTTCAGTGGTTCTATCAGTTCAATGCGGGTCGGACCGAAATAAGAGAGCGCGATACGGGAAGCATAATTGGCCGGTTTTCCCCTGTAGCTCATTTTTCTGACAAAGGGTTTTTTATAGGTATAGAAATGCCAGGGACCGATGCCAAATTTTTGATAATACGCTTCCACAGCCGGTTCAAGTTTGGGTACCAGGATGCAAACCTGGGTGACTCCATTCAATAAAAACGGTAAAGGTTTGTTCATTTTGTTCTCCACGGATAATGATAAAAAAATTATAGCATTCATGGGTGGTGAATTAACATATGGGGGTACTGGTAAAATAAGCGCTATCCCTTTTTTGTGGAAAAATTTTGAAAAACTACCTGCAAACCCACCGATTTGAATTGATCGTCGTAATTCTTGTGATGGCGGCCTCTCTTTATGTGGCATTCGCCCCGGCGAACAACCTGATGAACTGGTACAGCACCGACGATGCTTTCTATTATTTCAAAACGGCACAAAATGTCTCTGAAGGATATGGGTTGACATTTGACCGAATCGGCCGTTCCAGCGGTTTTCATCCACTTTGGATGCTGGTTTGCATCCCCGTTTTCGCACTGGCACGCTTCGATCTGATCCTCCCTCTGCGGGTTCTGGTACTTGTAGCCGGAATTTTTAATGCCGGGACCGGTATTTTGCTTTACCGGATGGCCCGCAGGGTGCTCAGTGAACCGGCAGGTATTGTGACCGCCTTGCTCTGGCTGTTGACCCCTTCCATTCAGGGGGTCACCTCAAGATTGGGGATGGAAAGCACCATCAGCGCGTTTTTCATCGTTTTTCTTTATTACCGGGTCTCACTATTCCAACCACTGGATGAGGGAACCTGGAAAGACCGGTTGGGGCATATTCTTCCCACAGGTTTGATTGGCGCATTGGCCATCCTCAGCCGGTTGGATAATATATTCCTGACCGGTATGGCGGGAATCTGGCTGGTTTTTAAACGATCGAAATTGAACGGTCTGATATTGGCTGATATGGCTTTTTTCTATCTGGCGCCCATAATTTCCGCGTTCTGGCGTCTGAAACCGGGCGCAGAATATTATCAATATTCTGCTTCTGTATATGTGTTGCTTGGGGTTTCCATGGCTCTCAAGCCGGTGTTGTTTGAAGTCTTAGGTGTCTATCGCAACCGGTCAGGCAGCAGCCTTCTTTCCCTGTTGGCCAGAGTGTCAGCCGCACTGGTTGTTTCGACTGGGATCGCGTTTGGAGTACTGGCAGCGGCTACCGCATTGGAACTTATTCCGGGTTACCCGAGACTTGTCCCGGTAGCTGATTTTGTGATTTCTATGGCTGCCTCGTTCGTTATCCATGGGATCGATTGGTTGATCCTCCGGCGTAAAAACACGACAGGAAGAGCCTCCTCCCTGAGGGATTGGAGCGGCTGGCTTCCGGAGGGATTGGGATACGGGCTGCCCATTGGTATTTTGATGGGAACGTATTTTATTTTCACCTTCTTTTATTTTGGTACTCCGGCACCGGTCAGTGGACAAATCAAACAGTGGTGGGGATCTTTACCCAATACAGTTTACGGGCGTCCCAATGAAGTGTGGGAAGGATTGCTGGGTTTCCCGGAAGATTCGAGAAGCTCCTGGAATCCTCTGACGTCCATCATCAATACCCGGATCGAAGACGCGGCTGAAGCGGCTGGAAAAGCCATATTTGATGAACCTTACTGGTCGCAGTTGAATTTTAGCTGGATCATGGTCGGGCTGGTTGTACTGGGGATAATGTTGCTTTACCGTAAGAAAATCGTTAGCGCTCTAGCCGGACTGGCTGTTCCGGCACTTCTTGCCGGTTGCCTTTGCCAGATTGATTCCTATATGGGAACCAGTTATATCAATACCAGACCGTGGTACTGGGTGCAGGAGATGGTATTGCTGGTGGTATGCGGGGGCATCCTGTTTGACGGGATACTGGAAGGATTGACCCTTGTAAAGTTGAACCGTAATATCCAGCAAACGATTGTTGTATTCTTTTCCCTTTTCCTCGTGTACAACTATGTGGTCGATCTTGTTAATTTTGTGCCATATTATGTGAAACCCGGACGGGAACAGTTATACCTGGCGGGGGTTGAAGCATTGGAAGAAGCAACACCCGAGGGTGCGATCATCGGTTCGACCGGCGGAGGTGTTGTGGCGTATTTCATTAAAGACCGCACCATTGTCAACCTGGATGGGCTGATGAATTCTGCGTATTACTTTAAATTATTAAAAAGTGGCGATTCCTATTTATATATGAACGAAATTGGCATGCAATATCTGCATGGCAATAAATATATGATCACCGATTCGGATCCCTATATGGGGATATTTAAGAACCGGGTTGAGTTCATCAAAGATGTCTGGGGATCAGGCCTTTATTACTATCTGGGGAAATAAGTGATTTCGGTTATACTTATTTATTAAATTGACGATCAACTGGCGCCATGCGCCAATCATCCTTTTTTTTCGAGGGACAAAATGGACACTGTTATTGAAGCTGTACAGGCACAGGAAATTCTTGATTCTCGCGGTAATCCCACCGTGGAAGTGGAAGTCATTCTGGTCGATGGAACCTGGGGACGGGCTGCCGTTCCCTCGGGCGCATCCACCGGTATCCATGAAGCACTGGAAATGCGCGATGGCGATAAGGGCCGCTATCTGGGCAAGGGCGTTCTGAAAGCGGTTGAGAACGTCAACACCATCATTGCTGAAGAACTGGTCGGTTGGGATGCATCCGAGCAGAAAGCCATCGACACAGCCCTGATCGAATTGGACGGCACCCCCAATAAATCCAAGCTTGGCGCCAATGCCATTCTGGGGACCAGCCTGGCGGTGGCCAAAGCAGCTGCTTCCTCCCTGGGACTGCCTCTGTACCGGTACATCGGCGGTGTTTACGCCCATGTACTGCCGGTTCCCATGATGAATATTTTGAACGGCGGCGCCCACACAGCCTGGCAATCTACCGACGCCCAGGAATTCATGGTCATGCCTTTCGGCGCTCCCTCCTTCGCAGAAGGCCTGCGCTGGGGTGCCGAGATCTACCACGCATTGAAATCCGTGCTTAAAGCCCGTGGATATGCCACCCTGGTGGGCGATGAAGGCGGTTACGCACCGGCTTTGAAAGCCAACTCCGAAGCTGTGGAGGTTATCCTTGAAGCCATTGAAAAAGCCGGCTACAAACCCGGTGAGCAGGTTTGCATTGCCCTTGACCCCGCGGCATCCGAGCTGTATGAAGAAGATACCAAGACCTACAACCTGCGGAAGGAAGGCAAGAAACTGACCGGCGAGCAGATGGTTGATTTCTGGAAGAACTGGGTCAACCAGTACCCGATCGTTTCCATTGAAGACGGCCTGGCGCAGGATGACTGGGATTCATGGAAGCTGATGGTCAAGGAATTGGGCAATAAGATTCAGATTGTGGGTGATGATCTGTTGGTTACCAACCCTGATCGCGTCCGCCGTGCCATTAAGGAAGGCGCCGCCAATGCCCTACTGGTCAAACTGAACCAGATCGGTTCCCTGACCGAGACCATCGAAGCTGTTGAAACCTGCCAGCGTGCCGGTTGGCGCGCAGTTACCTCCCACCGCTCCGGCGAGACGGAAGACAGCACCATCGCCGATCTGGCTGTTGCCCTTAACATGGGCCAGATTAAAACCGGTGCCCCGGCCCGTTCAGACCGTGTGGCCAAGTACAATCAGTTGATGCGCATTGAAGCCGAACTGGGTGATACTGCCCAATATGCCGGCTGGAGCGCCATTCGCCGCGGTTAGTAAACCTAAAGGCATTTGTGAGGCTGTCCGACCCTGTAGTGCACTACACACCCCGGACAGCTTCTTTTTTTTGTGCTTTTATTGCGCTGAAATCTTGGCTTCCAGACGTTCTGCGGATTCTGGCGTGAGAGCTGCCCTCTCACGGTGGATGATTTCATTCTTTTTGTCCATCAACAGAATATGAATGTGATCTTCATCCTGCAAATTCAGGGCTTTCCGGAATTCATCCTTGTGAAGATACAGGGTTATTGTTCTTTCACGGGTTATTGGATTGGGAATTCCGGCTCGCATACCTTCATTGATAAACCATTTTGAGAGGGAGCTTCGATCTTCGATAACAGGTAGCTCATAATAGGTCAGGTCAGAGTATTTCGTCTCCATTTCCTTGATCCATGTGATCCAGGTATTGATCTCTGATTGCTGCCATTGTTTAAAGGCGATAAAGAGCAGGTTGAGTTGACCTTTGAAGTCTGCCGGCAATGTTTTCTTTTCCCGCAACAGGTTTGATCCATGTACCATCGGGAAGATCATCTCATTTTCCCTTCCAGCGGTTTGTTGATCTCATCCAATACACTCAGTAACTTTTTGTTATCCGGAATATCCGCCATGGATTTCGAATAATGAACAAACCGGATGATACCCTGCCGGTCAATGACTACCAGCGCCGGCATGCGTCCGAATTTTAGGAGGTTGACTTCCTGCTGGTAAAGGTCTGCCACCCGCGATTGGGGATCGGAAAGGCCGACCAATTGCAGGGCTTCCATTTTCCAGACGCGCTTGAAAGCATCACGGTCATTGGGACCCAGAACGAGAATCTCGGCTCCATGCTTGACAAATTCCGTGTAATCATGCTGCAATCTGGACATATGACGACGGCAAAACGGGCAGACAAAACTGCGATTCATCACCAGCACAACGAGTTTCTTTCCTTTGAAATCTGAAAGTTTGACAGGATTATCCAGTATGTCAAATAATTCAAAATCAGGGGCTGGCTGCCCGACAGTTATTTCCACGGTTTTATAGTCATTCGAATTTTTCATGGCTGTTCTTTCCCATTACTATTTTCGATGGATAGCAGGAATTGGTCAACTGCCTGTAAAACCTGGTAAGTCTGTTCTTCCAGGCTGATGGATGCCGGACTATCTCCATCCTGTTCGCCGTACCATCCAAACCCGGCGTGATTTCCACCGTTGATCATTACCCATTGCGTATTTGCCGGAAAGCGATTGCGATACTTAAGCCATTCAGGCAGGGGGATCAATCCATCCCCGGTTCCGTATACAGAGAGAACCGGCAATCCAGAATTGACAAACGAAGCGTCCTGTGGATATGCTGCCAGAAAAACGATACCGTTTATCTCGTCAGGATGCTTTTCAGCAAACTGTGCTGCCATAGTTCCCCCCAGTGAGTGTCCGCCGATTACCCAGTAATCAATTTCCGGGTGATCGCGTATCACTTTTGACGCACGGTCCTGTCCCAGAATGGCAAGGTTCAATGGCATGGGAACCACCGCCACCGGCCAGCCTTTTTTTGCCAACCCGGAAGCCAGAGGGGCATACGAGCGGTTGTCAACCCGGCCACCGGGGTAAAAAATAAACCCTGTGCGGACTGGATTATTTTGCGGCATGAAGAAGGTGTAATCGCCTTTGGAAACCTCCACCCGGTCATTGCTTTCAAGGTAGGTCAGTGCTTGCGGGAGTGGACCCACCGGAGTGAGAGAAGCGAAATATATGCCAGCCAGCACCATCAGCATGCCGATGGTATAACCAATGGCCACACGAACAGGGTTGACCTTTTTTCGGCGTCCGGATTTGCCTGCAGGATTCATTAATGCTCCCTGCCGTCCAATTGGGCCCGTACTTTATCCCAGATGTTATCGAACATGGTAATGGTCAATCGACCGGTCTGAGTGTTCTGCCGGCTGGGGTGGTATGACGCCAATAACCAGGGGATGTTGCCGCCCATTTCGTAAAACAACCCGTGACCAAACACCCGTTCAGGAGCTTTTTGGTTAAGGAGGTTCAGGGTCTGGTTGAAGGCGATTGAACCCAGGGCTACAATCCCTTTGAGGTTGGGTAATAAATCCATTTCCTGCCGCAAATAGGGCAGACAAGATGTGATCTCTTCGTGTGAGGGTTTATTATCCGGCGGGGCGCAACGGCATACCGCTGTTATAAACAGGTTGTGCAAAGTGAGGCCGTCATTTCGGTGCACCGCCTGAGGGCTGCTGGCAAAACCTGACCGGTACAGGGCGGGGTAGAGGAAATCCCCTGAAGCGTCACCGGTGAACATGCGGCCGGTGCGGTTCGATCCGTGCGCACCCGGTGCCAGCCCGATGACAAGCACCTGCGCGTTTGGATCGCCAAACCCGGGGACCGGTTTTCCCCAATATTCCTGATCACGGTAGGCACGGCGTTTTTCATGAGCCACCTGCCCGCGCCAGGCAACCAGGCGAGGACACTTTTGACAGATGGTGATTTCCTCTTCAAGTCGGGTTAATTCATGATTTGATGGCATGATGGAATCATACACCAAACCTAGATGGTGATGAAGCCAACGGCGGCCAGGCAGGTTGCCACGCCGATCCACTGGCGGCGGGTGACGGCTTCTTTCAGTACGATGGTCGAAATGATCACCGTCACAGCCGGGCCAAGGGACGATAACACGGCCGCTACATCCATGCGGGTATGCTGCCGGGCGAGAACATAGAAAATATTGCCTCCCACATCCAACACACCGCAGATCAACGCAATCGGGCTGGAAAAAAGACCCGGCAGCGCCTGACGGTTGAGCAGCACCAGTGATACGCCGGCTACCAGCGCGACAGCCCGCGAAATGACCAGTGGCGAAAAAACCTTCCCCTGTTCCACATTTCCCAGCAAGATCAACCATCCGGCAAATCCAATACCGGCCAATACCGCCAGAGAGAAGCCGTCTTTGCCGGAGGGATGATCCGTTTCCCCGGCTGAAACAAGCCAGATCCCAAAGATGGCCAGGATGAAACCCGCCAGTTTCCATTGCGAGGGAAGCCCTTCCAGCAATGTGCTGAAGACTACCGGCAGGGCGGTTCCAATCACCGAAGCTGTGGGGGCAACGATCGCCGCGTTGCCAATGGCCAGCGAACGGTAAAAGGCAGCCATACCCAGCGCGCCGCTCAGTCCACCCAGCGCGGCAAAGACCATGCTGCGGG
>CAYRHB010000088.1:0-15942 GCA_964424035.1 uncultured Leptolinea sp. | reverse complement strand
GAACTATTTCAGTGGGCAATATTGGCAAATGGTCCGGCATGAACGAAAACCGGAGTTCACTCGAGAGTTTTCATTAAGTTTGGTTTAATAGCGTCCTTCATTAATACAGTCAGGGCACCGGCAACACCCAGATCATCCGCGTTAATCGCTTCACCTTTCTTGTTGGTACCAATCACGATTTCACCGAATCGTTTTCGCATGTCTTTCAGATCAGTGGTTAATGCCAGAATGGCCATAATCTCACTGGCTACAGTGATATCAAAACCCGTGCTGCGTTCATTCCCTTTTTCATCGTCACCGGTTCCAACTGTAATACCCCTCAGAAGCCTATCGCTGGTATCAATGACCCGCCTCCAGGTTATTGAATCCGGGTCAATATCCAACCGGCATAGTCGGGTGCGTTCTTCGAGGGATAGATCATCAGGATCTGTTTTCGTAATACCAAGCTTCTTCAACCGGTTCTCCATACCCCGGCCAAAATGTCGCTTCCCCAATTTGTCAGGTGGACATAAGCGATTAAACAATTGTTCATCCGTCGCGCCTGCCTCATGCAACATTCGTACATCTATAGCGGCGGCCATTAGATTATTGGCTGCGGTAATGGCGTGTATGTCACCTGTCAGGTGAAGATTGAAATCTTCCATGGGGATGACCTGGCTGTATCCTCCACCTGCCGCACCGCCTTTGATCCCGAAAGTTGGTCCCTGACTTGGCTGTCGGATGCATGTCATAACCCGTTTTCCCAGGTGCGCCCCCAATGCCTGACTTAATCCGACCGTGGTCGTAGTTTTACCTTCTCCCAGTGGAGTTGGCGTGATGGCTGTAACATCTACATATATTCCATCAGGCTCATCTTGTAATCGTTTCAGTACCTCCAGCTTTACCTTGGCTTTCACCGGGCCATAGAATTCGATTTCATCAGGTAACAAGCCCAACTCTTCCGCTACAAGCGAAATCGGTTTCAGGTCAGAGTCCTGAGCTATTTCAATATCAGAAGGAACCGGACTTTTTAACTTTAGAGGAATTGGACGAAATTTTTTGGTCATTCAGTTCTCCTTTTTAAATGCCACATATACCTATATGGATTATTGTACCATTTTGAATTCCATAATGGAAATTCTTTGAACTCGCCCGGGAAAATAGCGGGACATGTCCTGGCAACTTGTTATTCTCGAAATACGTACCCTGTTTAGGCAGGATTTAAAAAGTATTACGCTTTTTTATGTCATCTAAACAAAATCTGAATAATCACGGCTTAATATCAGCATGATAAATACTGGCAGCAGAAAAAATCTTGTTTTTTTTCCTGAAATCTTTCAGGGAGGTTAGTCGATGAATTTGAAAAAGAAAACTGTTGTAAAGAAGAAATTTTTTATACCCGTTTTAGCCGGTCTCATCATTATTGGTGGTGTTGCCTTCTGGCTAATCAACAGCGGAATGATTTCCACCCGGAAGGAATCAGCGCAATTCATTATGCCTTCCTATCAGACGTCAATCGTTCGTAAAGGTGATTTAACAATCACGGCAACCGGTTCAGGTACATTAATTCCTGGAAATTCGGTTGATCTGAGTTTTTCTACAAGCGGTATTGTAGAAGAGCTCTTTGTTAGGTCAGGTGACAAGGTTACCAAAGGCACCGAACTGGCGCGAATGAACAACGCGAAGAGTCTGGAAGCGCAGGTAGCTGCGAATAAACTTAGTCTTCTTCAAGCACAAAAAACGCTTAAAGACCTTCAAGATGAAAAAGATATCAATCTGGCCAATGCATACCAGGATTTGCTGGACGCAAAAGCTGCATATGAAGATGCAGAAGTAAAGATCCAGCGTCAGGATTACGCACGATGCAGTGATGAAGTAAATAAACAAAATTTGGCTAAATTGCAGAATGCTGAAGCCCGCCTGACTGAGGTAGGACTCAGGTACTACGGTTCAGATGACTGGATTGATGCAAAGAACACATATGACCAGGCGAAAGCAAACTATGACTATTGCATTGCCTATACTGACGAAGAAAAGATCGATTTCCAGGCGGAACTGGCAATTGCGAATGTAACTTTAAAGAAAGCTCAAACGACCTACGATACACTGAAAGCTTCTTCAGGTATTGACCCACAGGAACTCGAACTGGCCGAAGCTAAACTGGAAGAAACCCAGATCAAATATGACAAATCGGTAGAAGATCTCGATGGATCAACTTTAACGGCCACAATTGATGGCACTGTAACATATTTGAAGGCCAATGTTGGCGCATATGTTGATACTTCAACATATATCACTATCTCAGACCTGACAACATCTGATGTTGATGTAAGCATCGATGAATCTGATCTGCAAAAGTTATATGTTGGAGCAAAAGCCACTGCGGTGTTCGATGCCCTTCCGGACGAAACCTTCTACGGTGAAGTCATTCAGGTAAATCCAGAATTATCACAGTCCGGCCAATATCGGGTCGCAACGGCTGTGATCAGCCTGGATGATATCGCAGGAAGCAAACTCGAAAATCTTCCTCTGGGTGTAGTTGCCAGTATCAAGATCATCTCGGGTGACGCGACAGACGCGTTGATCGTCCCGGCCAGTGCGGTTCGCAGTATTGGCGATGAAGAGTATGGCGTCTTTGTTGTCGGAAAAGATGGCACGATGACATTCAAACTGGTGGAAGTCGGTTTGATGGATAGCTCCTCAGTAGAGATCAAATCCGGATTGGAACTGAACGATACTGTTTCTACTGGTCTGAGCATAAGCTCGTACTAGAGTCGGCTTGAACCAGGAAGGATCAAATCATGGATGTGTTGTTGAAACTGAAAAACAAACGCCTGGTTATTGGTGGATTGCTTGTGCTTGTCCTGGCTTTCGGAATCCTCGCATTTATGCAAATGCAATCACAGGAAGCCACCGGCACAACTGCAACGCAATCATTGAAGACCACCGAAATCACGACCGGCGATCTGATCATGGAAATCTCAGGAACAGGGAGCATTGTCGCACCAAACGCTTTGGATCTGGTCTTTTCAACCACAGGAAAAGTTGCCGAGCTCAATGTAAATCCCGGCAAAGCAGTGGAAGAAGGCGATGTGCTGGCTCAATTGGATGCCATTTCCACGCTTGAGTTGAATGTAAAAAAAGCAAAACTCGCCTTGATCGAGGCACAAAATGCCCTGGACGATTTGGAAGACAATAATGATGTCTCCCTGGCAAACGCGTTGCTGGCCAAATCTGAAGCCGCCGAAGCTCTGGAAGATGCACAAAAAAGTGAAGTAAACAAGTATTCGCCCCGTTGTGAAAAAGCGACTACCGAAGAATATTACTTTGATTATATGTACGACCGTAGTGATTATCTCTACTGGTACAACGCGTATATCAAAAAGAATACGGGATATGGCGAAATGTATATCCTCGAACGAATGGCTCCCTATAAAAAATCGATGAATCAGAATTACGCAAACTGGAAGTATTGCGAAGGCTATTCGGAACTGGAAATCGAACAATCAAAGGTTGCTGTTGAAAAAGCCCAGGCTGAATATGATAATGCAGCAGCGTATTATGAGACACTGGTCAGCAATAATGGAATCGACCCTGATGAATTGACCATCGCAACAATCAATCGGGATAATGCTCAGCTGCAATATGAAGAAGCCCAGCGCATTTTGGACGGCGCGACCCTCACCTCTCCCATAGATGGAACGGTTCTATCGGTTGCTTCCGCAGTTGGAGAGATATTGGATAAAGATACATACGACGAACCCTATATTGAGCTTGCGGACTTGAGCAAACCGATCCTTAAGGCGGCTTTCGACGAATCAGACCTGGCAAGTATCAATACAGGTTGTGAAGTCCAGGCTACTTTTGCCAGCTATGCCGACCAAACCTTTCAAGGAACGATCACTCAAATTGATCCTACTTTGATCGAATCTAGCAGTGCTTCAACCATTGAAACAAACAATAGTGATATGCCAATGGAAATGAGCTCTGCCAGTTCCAGCGGATCATCCAGTGTGAAAACATACATCAGCATTGATACCTCAACCTCATCAGAGACAGTAGATATGCCTGTAGGATTGAGCGCAACGGTGGAACTCTCATGCAAGATCGCGTCAAATGTAATGCAAATCCCCTTACAGGCTCTAAAAGATGAGAGTCAGGGGAAAGCAAAGATCTACGTTTTGAATGATGATGGAACATTAACAGAACATACAGTGGAAGTGGGAACAAAATCGCTTTCCGCTGCAGAAATTACAGGTGATGTACAAGTCGGTGATCGTGTTGTGACCAGCACGATCCAGTAAACGAAGGTTTCAAATCCAAGAAAAATACTCCAGAAATGGAGAGGAGCATAAGATCAATGTTCAAGAAAACAAAAAAAACATCCCGGAAAGTAACGATCATTATCGTAATAGTAATTCTGCTGGCTGTCGGCGGAGGTGCCGGATATTATTTCTGGAACAAGCAGAACCAGAAACCGGTTTCGACAGCGGTATTTTCCTCCTATAGTACATCAACCGTCAGACAGGGTGACATATCCGTCACTGCTTCGGGCACTGGTACTGTTGTGGCAAACCGTCAGGCAAAGCTCTCCTTTTCCATTGATGGTACGGTTGAATCGGTAAATGCAAAAGTTGGAGAAAAGGTTGAAGAAGGGCAGGAACTGGCAAAACTTGAAAACCTTTCCACCCTTGACGCGGAACTGACTTCCGCCAGGCTGACCCTGGTATCGGCCGAAAATGCGCTGCAGGAACTCAAAGACAATGCAGCCGCGACACTGGGTAATGCGCAGTTGGCTGTTTCAACCGATAAGGCAAACCTTGAAGACGCAGAAGAAGGATTGATCAAAAAAGGCCAATTGCGTTGCGATACAAAAACAACCGCAGCCTACTATGACAATTACATGCGGCTTCAGAATGATTACGATGAATTGAATGACGGTTCGGTTGATGGGAATTACTACCTTACTGTTATCGTTCCAGCGCGTGATGCCGCATTGACAGCATACTCGACGTATAAATATTGCTCGGAATTCAAGGATTATGAAGTAGACGCATCTGAAGCCAATCTAAACCTGGCCAAAGCACAACTGCAGATCGACCTCACCAAACTTGAAACCCTGCAGGAAAATGATGGGATCGATCCGGTGGAACTTGCATCTGCAGAGAATGAACTGGCTGTTGCACAGGCCGCCTATGATGTAGCCAAGAGTAATCTGGAAAATGCCACAATCACAGCCCCATTTGAAGGGACCATCCTCACGATTGCAGGAATGGCGGGTGACAGGATTGACTCAGACGAAGTCTTTATGACCATCGCAGATGATGTTCATCCTCAGGTCGAATTTGTCGTGGACGAATCGGATCTTCTAAACGTGGCATTGGATGAATATGCCGAAGTAGAATTTGATGCGCTGGAAGATATGACCTTCAAAGGCACGGTAACTCAGATTAACCCGACACTGGTTTCCACAAGCGGATATTCCACTGTTGAGGGCATAATCAGCCTTGACCTGAGTGATGTATCAGATCCGCCCACATTCTTCCAGGGATTGACCGCTTCTGTAACACTCTACAAAGGGAAATCCGAAAACACACTCCTTATTCCAATCTCTGCTTTGCGGGATCTTGGTGAAGGACAGTATGGTGTATTTTCAGTGGAAAAGGACCGTTCGTTGAAGTTCAACCTGGTGACCGTCGGTTTGAAAGACATGACCAGCGCAGAGATACTCTCCGGTCTGCAAAGCGGACAAACCGTAACTACGGGAATAACGGAGACTAGATAATGGAACCGAAAACAATTATCGAGACGATTGACCTTGTAAAAGATTATGGTGATGCAGAAAATGTTGTCCATGCTGTAAACAAGATCAGCATCACTATAAAAGAAGGTGAATTTGTGGCCATCATGGGCCCCAGCGGTTCAGGAAAAAGTACCTTGATGAACATCCTCGCCTGTCTTGATCGTCCAACAGAAGGTAAATATATTCTTAATGGTGAAGACGTTAGTAATTACGATCGTACAGAGTTGGCCATAATTCGCGGAAAAGAACTTGGATTTGTTTTTCAATCCTTCAATTTACTTCCCCGGATGACCGCACTAGAAAACGTCATGCTGCCATTGATGTACAGACAGGACAAACCAACTACGATCCCTGAGCGCAAGGAAATGGCACGAAAGGTACTTGAAAGCGTCGGGCTTGGTGATCGTGCAGATCATATCCCCAGTAAATTATCCGGTGGACAGCAACAGCGTGTTGCGATTGCCCGTGTGCTGATCAATGATCCAATCCTGATCCTGGCAGATGAACCTACGGGTAATCTGGATACAAAATCCAGTGAAGATATTATGGATATGCTGCATGATCTACATGACCGCGGCCGCACTATCGTGATGGTCACCCATGAGCCGGAGATCGCTGCTCATACTCAACGTATCCTCCATATCCGTGATGGGAAATTACATTCCGATGAAAAGAATGGACATAAATATTCCCGCCGGGTTCTTCAACCGATTGATATGAAGCCGCAGAAGGTCTGAGGTAAATTATGAATTTTAGAGAAATTATCCATACTGCCTGGTTAAGTATTCTTTCCAATAAACTCCGCTCCATGTTAACCATGTTGGGTGTGATCATCGGGGTGGCAGCCGTTATCATGATGATCGCCATTGGCGCAGGTACAGAAGCCACTATCGCTGAGCAGATCAATGGACTGGGATCCAACCTGGTTTTCATTACCGAATCATTCAGCCGTGGTGGCCCCGGGCAGGGACCTTCCAATCAACAGGGCGGTTTGAAATACACTGATGTTGAAGCCATTCGCGAATCGGTTAAAGGTGTGGCCGGTGTTTCTGTGGATCAATCCGCCAGCAGTCTGACGGTAAAAACCAATGAGATCACGTTGGAAGATCTAACTCTTGTCGGAACCACTCCGGATTATTTGACAGTCCGTGATCTTGAAATGGGGTCCGGGCGTTTCTTTACCGATGAAGAAGTTACCAAGGCATCCAAGGTGGTTGTCCTGGGAACGAATGTGGCTGAAAACCTGTTCCCGGATGAAGATCCGCTGGGACAGGTGATCACTGTAGATAATGTCAAACTGACTGTTATTGGTGTTCTTGCACCCAAAGGGCTGGTTTCCGGTACCGATTTTGACGAACAGATGTATGGTCCAATCCAACTGGTTTTCAAGAAATTCACCCCTTCCATGTTCGCAAGGATCGTAGGAGATCGTGTCCGGATGATCTATGTATCCGTCGCTGAAGATGGAAATATGCAATCCGTTATTAATCAGATCACCATCCTGCTGGCCAACCGCCATAAAGTGGAAACTGATTCTCTAGACTTCAGTATCAGCACACAGGACGATATCATCGCCACCGCATCGTCGACAACGGAATCATTCCGGACGTTGCTTGCAGGTGTTGCCGGTGTGTCTCTCATCGTTGGTGGTATCGGTATTATGAACATCATGCTGGTCAGTGTAACAGAACGTACGCGTGAGATCGGCTTGCGGCAGGCGGTTGGAGCTACGCCGTTGGATATTCGGGTTCAGTTCCTCTCCGAAGCGCTGATGTTAAGCTTGTTTGGCGGAATACTTGGAGTAGCCGTTGGAATTGGAGGTTCCTACTTGTTTGGCATGTTTGGAGGCATGCGTACAGTTGTCCTTCCCTACTCTGTACTTCTATCATTCCTCTCTGCTGCAGCCGTTGGTATTTTCTTTGGATATGTACCGGCCAAAAATGCTTCAGAATTAGACCCCATCGTTGCCTTACGGCATGAATAATTAGACGAAAAATGAACGAAAGGAATATTTCGATGAAAAAGAGTTTGATTATTGCCAGTATCCTCTTGCTGGTAGGTATTCTGGTAGCCTGTAATACGATGCAGGCAGGTCCTGCTGGTGGAATGCCCGGTGGTGGACCGAATGGTGGAGGACCTGTACCAAGTGGAGAAAACGCACAGGGTCAGGGTGAACCACAGGAAGTCAGTTTGCCAATAGAATCAAAAGTTGGAATTGGTATCCTGAAATTGGAAGACACTGATCTCGCCGTTGATTCAGCAAAAGCGGAGGAACTACTTCCCCTGTTCAAAGCTCTGAAAGTTCTCAGCACCGATAACAACACTGCTGTGGACGAAATCACCGCTCTTAATACTCAGATCAAGAATACAATGACCGCCGAGCAGTTGACAGCGATTGAGGATATGGGCTTTACGATGCAGGATATCCGTACCATGATGTCATCCTACGGACTAACGGCAACAGCCGGGACATCGTCAAGTTCAAGCAGTTCGAATGGAGATAGGAACTTCGGTGGTGGAGGCCCCGGTGGAATGCCCGGTGGTGGCATGATGGGCGGTGTGATGAGCGGGAACACCAGCAACTCAACAACTCAGGCGACACCCAACGCGGCAGCGGCAATGACAACTTCACGCAAGACAGCCGGAGGATACAACCTCACTTTTGTAGATCCGATCATAAAACTTCTTCAAAGCAAGATATCTGGATAACAACATTTTTCATTGCCAAGACCGTCTGGATTATCAGGCGGTCTTTTCTGATCTCAGCCACACATTTACTATTCAAATTTCTTACAACATTCTTACATATTTATTAACTGTACTCTGGATATATGATGGTTTAATTACAAATTGGCATAACAAAGTCATCACCAGGAAAGAATATGACTTGCTGATAGGACAAAAGGAACTCTACTTAGTACGGAAAAAAGAGTAAATTCTCATTACCCGTGCGGAAAGCAAAATAACAATAACGGTTGATCCAGTCAATTTTGGGAAACATTATGGTAACAAATATTTTTAACAGGTTTTCACCCATCCAGCGATTACGAAATTCAAATGACCTTCAGAAAAGGTCTTGTGTTGCCCAGGCACAAATATCATCGATCGATGGATTACCGTTGGAACACAGTAACAATGGCTCAATTATCAACATGAAAGATGTTGTTAAAGCCTACCAGACTCCCGCCGGTGATTTTCATGCCTTGAAGCAAGTATCGGTTTCCATAAATCATAATGAATTCCTGTGCATCGTCGGAAAATCAGGTGCCGGTAAGACCACATTGTTGAATATGATCACCGGGGTTGATTCAATCTCGCATGGGGAAGTATGTGTAAATGGTATCTCAGTCCATACCATGTCTGAAGATGATCTGGCGCTCTGGCGGGGGTTAAATCTGGGTATTATCTACCAGTCATTTGAACTCATGCCCATGTTAACCCTTCTGGAAAACGTCATGCTACCCATGGACTTCTGCCACCTTTATTCACGGGGTAAAAGCCGTGAACGCGCCCGTGAATTGCTTCGGATGGTCGAATTGGAGGACCATATCGATAAATTGCCCAATGCCATTTCCGGTGGTCAACAACAACGTGTTGCCATCGCGAGAGCCCTCGCGAACAATCCACCTGTTATTGTTGCCGATGAGCCCACCGGCCGTCTGGATTCAACGACAGCAGAGACAATCCTGGATATTTTTGACAGGCTGGTGAAAGATGGCAAAACGATTGTCATGGTGACCCATGATGCCAGCGCAGCCCAGCGGGCAACCCGTGTGCTCCAGATTGTTGATGGAGAAATCCGGGCAGAAGACACGACCAGCCTGTTTATCAAATCGATCGTCAGCACCAATTAGATTGCCATTGTTGATTCATCAATCCTATGCACGTACCCCTCCAATCATATCGCAAGAAGAAAACCAAGGTTAATCAAAATCCGGAAGATCCATCGGTTTCTCAGGGGATTAATGGAAATGATCACCAACCATTAATCGAAATGCAGGATATTCGGAAGATTTATAAAACCCATGCTGGTGAATTCCCTGCGTTAAAAGGTGTTTCTGCACAATTTTATCCAGGCCAATTTGTCAGTATTATCGGAAAGTCCGGTAGCGGAAAGTCAACCCTGTTGAATATGATCACCGGAATTGACCGTCCTACATCCGGCAAGATCCTGATTGATGGTACATACCTGCAAGACCTGTCAGAAAGTCAGTTTTCCGAATGGCGTGGACGGAATCTCGGGATTGTATTTCAGTTTTTTCAACTACTTCCCATGCTGACACTTCTGGAAAACACAATTCTTCCAATGGATTTTTGCCAGATGTATTCGCTTGAGGAACGTGAAGAACGTGCCCAAAGCTTGTTAAAAATGGTGGGATTGGAAGATTTCATCGATCAACTGCCTTCATCGGTTTCCAGTGGACAGGAACAATGCGCGGCTATTGCGCGGGCACTGGCAAATGATCCACCCATCATTGTTGCCGATGAACCGACTGGCAACCTTGATTCAAAAACAGCAGAATTGGTTTTGCAATTGATCGACAGATTGGTTGCGCAGGGGAAGACGGTCCTTGTTGTGACCCATGATGAAGCAGTCGCCCGAAGAGCTTCCCGAACTCTGGTCATATGTGACGGCGAACTGGTGGATGAAGAGATTTCCACTCTACTGCCATCCATCTCCCATAGGTCTATGCTAAATATTGCGAATCAATCGGTGGAAGTTCATAAGCAACCGGGTGAGGGGTTATTTTCTAGATCTGAGGCATTGCCCGGGATTCTTGTTGTACTCGAAGGTGAGCTTGAAATCCGGAATACCGCAGGAAAAAAATTGGCGCATGGAAATATCGGACCTGTTATCACCGCTGGTAATATCCGTAGGCACCGCGAAGCCGGACATATTCTCAGTGCCGGTTCAACCTCACCGGCAAGATTGAAACTGGTTTCAGAGGATGATTTTCAGAAGATCCTTGCTACATCCAGAAGCTTACAACGCTTTGTAGATTTACTGGAAAATAGATCCCCTCAAGCTGAAAAAGGTTCTGCTTCTAAATGAGACCGCGCTGGCAAAAGGTTTTCGCAGATCTTTGGGGGAATAAAACCCGATCGCTCCTGGTGGTTGCGTCAATCACGATCGGATTATATGCCGTAGGAATTATTACCAGCCTTAATGTGATCCTCAACGAAGATATGCGGGGGGGATATGCAGCCATGGATCCGGCAAATCTTCATATTTCCATTGCCGCATTCGATGACAGGCTGGTTGACAAGATCCGTGAGCTACCCTATGTAAAAGATGCCGAGGGACGTCGCACTATGACTCTCCGGTACCGGAATAATAAAGGTGAATGGGACAGGATCGAAATTCACGCCATTCCAGAGATCGATGAAATGGCGATCAATCGGGTAAAACCGATGGAAGGGGCATGGCCGCCTCAATACAGGGAAATAGCGATTGACCAGA
The DNA here is from genome assembly GCA_964424035.1 of uncultured Leptolinea sp. Taxonomy (GTDB): domain Bacteria; phylum Chloroflexota; class Anaerolineae; order Anaerolineales; family Anaerolineaceae; genus Leptolinea. The sequence goes on along the minus strand of CAYRHB010000088.1, from coordinate 4,699 downwards.
GTGATCGGAAGGATGTTCCTGCCAGCCTGGGTGAAATGATCGAGATCCAACTCCCATCAGGGAAGATCCGTGAATTGACCCTGACGGGAATCGTCCATGATCAAACGATCGGCTCAACTGGAGGAGGTGGGGGTTATTTCGTTGCTCCCGTCAATGCGTACATTACAACCCACACACTCGACTGGTTGGAACAGCCAACATACTATAACAATTTGCTGGTGACAACTAAAACCGGGCAAACAGATGTAGCGTATTTGCGGGAAATTTCTGCCAAAATCAATAAAGAGATCGAAGATTATGATGCTGTTGTATCATCAACAGTTGTTCGCGCATCCACCAGCCATCCAAACTCGGTTTATATTGACGCTCTTACCGGTATTTTGTTTGCTCTGGGGCTTCTGGTTGTTTTCTTAAGTGGATTTTTGATCACCAACACTCTATCAGCTTTAATGAACCAGCAAATAAAACAGATCGGAGTGATGAAGACCATTGGCGCGCGGCGGATGTCGATCATCACGATTTATATGGTGCTGATCGCATTATACGGGGCTATCGCCTATGGCATTGCCATTCCAACAGCCAATTGGTCTGCCTTTGGATTGACGAACTTTCTCTCCGGACCCATTAATTTTGATGTTCAGGGGTATCGTCCAATTGTTCAGACGATATTGATTCAAGCGGTTCTGGCGCTTATCGTTCCCCAACTGGCAGCTTTCTTCCCGATTTTTAACGGGGCCAAGATCAAAACTGTACAGGCAATTAATGGCGGTCGAGAAATGTCAACGGTTCACAAGGATGACTGGATCGACCGGAAAATAAACCAGATCAAAGGCGTTCCCCGCCCAATGTTGATCTCCCTGCGTAATACCTTCCGACATAAAGGCCGGCTGGCGCTTACCCTTTTCACTTTAACACTGGGTGGATCCATATTCATTGCCACTTTCAATGTTCAGGGAGCACTGACCAGCTATATTAAAAAAGTCAGCAAGTATTTCGTTGCCGATGTAAGTGTCACCATGAATACGTACTATCGTATCGATCAGGTAAAGCAGGACCTGACTGCCATCCCCGATGTGGGTGTTGTTGAAGGATGGACATATGCCGGTTGCGAGATGCTCGAAGCGGATGATAAACCCGGAGAACCCGTTGAGATGCTGGGCGTGGATCCGGAAAGCAGGCTGATCGTCCCGATCATTATTGATGGCCGTTGGGTGATTCCGGGCGATGAAAACGCCATCGTATTGAGCGAACTATTCCTGTCCGCTTATCCGGATCTAAAACCCGGTGACACAATAAAAATGCGGGTAAATGGCAAGAACAGCGAATGGCAGGTTGTTGGTTTTTTCCAACTGGCCGGGAAGAGCACCGGATTCCGTGCATATAGTAATTACTACTATCTGTCGCACTTCATAGGCAGTCCGGATAAAGCAATTTCATTTCAAATCAGTTCGAAAACGCCAAACCTGAAAATTGATCAACAACGCGAATTTGGCCAACGGATTGAGAGCTATTTACGTGCCCGTGGATACAAGGTGGCAAGCGTAAATTCAGGTCTTTTCGCATTGAGCTCAAGCACAGAAGGTTTAAATATTCTGACAACTTTCCTGTTGATCATGGCCTGTTTAACGGCCCTGGTGGGAGCCATTGGATTGATGGGTACAATGAGCATGAATGTAATGGACCGGACAAGGGAAATTGGCATCATGCGGGCTATTGGTGCATCTGACCGGACGATTATGTCACTCGTCATCGTAGAGGGATTATTGATCGGTCTTATCAGCTGGGTATTGGGCAGCCTGTTATCATTCCCGATAAGCAACGTGTTGAATGAAATCCTCAGCCGGGCCATCTTTGACGCCCCATCGGTGTTTTCAATATCCCCCGCCGGATTTATCATCTGGCTGCTCCTTGTTATCATTTTAGCTGTACTTGCCAGTGTGGCTCCGGCTCAGAATGCCGCCCGGCTTACCATCAGGGAAGTGCTTTCCTATGAATAGCTGCTGTTTTTTTCTGAATCGAATAGAATGGAACTGGCGATATCGTCTCCAGTTATCCGCAGGATTGTTATGAAACCCTTTTCCTCTAATTTCATCACCCATACATCCATCCTGTTGTCAGTGCTTACATTGACCGCATGCTCCATTTTAAATCCGGCTGCACCTACGCCTCAACCGACAGGCACACCGTTTCCGCCGCGTACATTGACCGAAGCGCGTGTGATTCCCGTGCAAAATGCCGCTCTCAGTTTCCCGATTGCGGGAATTGTTGATGAAGTGTTGATTGGAGAAGGGGAAGATGTCAAGTCTGGAGATGTCATTGCCCGATTAAAAGGAATGGACAGGGCGCGTGCAACAGTCACACAGGCAGAGATGCTGGTATTATCCAGCCAGAAGAACCTTGATGATTTCACAGAAAAATCCTCTGTATCCACAGCAGATGCGGAACTGATTCTGGCACAAGCCCGTATCGAACTGAAAAACGCGCAAGATGCCCGAAAAAGCCTGGATTATCAACAGGTTTCAAACGCAGCACTGGATGGCCTCAGGGCTACTTACTTTCTGGCTCTGGACGAATTCAAGGATGCCGAGGACGAATATGAACCGTATAAAGACCGTGGTGAAAAAGACCTGGAAAAGGCTGCCTTTTTAAGCAAACTTTCAAACGCACGGCTGGCAAAGGACCGGGCTTTATATAATCTTAACAAGGCGTTGGAGATGCCTGAACCGGAAAAAGTCGCGAAGGCTGACGCCCGGTTATCTCTGGCCGAAGCCGCTCTGGCAGACGCGGAAATGACCTATGACAAAGTGAAAAATGGACCTGATCCATCTCAACTTGTCATACTTGAAGCCGCCTTAACAAATGCGAACACTCAACTGGAAGCGGCCAGAGCAACCCTGAGAGATCTTGAACTGATCGCCCCATTTGATGGAACGGTAGTATCCAACGACTTGAAACCGGGACAGGCAGTGAACTCATCCATCAGTGTAATGCTTGGCGACCTGTCAGCCTGGCAGATTGAAACAACAGATCTGGTTGAATTGGATATTGTGAATATTCAACCGGGTGATACAGTTTCGGTAACTTTTGATGCCATCCCATCTCTGAAGATCACCGGTGTAGTTAATCGTATTAAACAACTTGGTCAGGCTACCAAAGGAGATACAACCTACACAGCGACCATTGACCTTGATCAAAATGATCCCCGGATTTTATGGAACATGAAAGCATTTGTAGAATTTGAGAACCAATGACACATAAAACCGCATTCCCGTCCATTATCAAGAAATACCTATCCACATTGCTGGCAACTGGACTACTTGCGGTTGTCCTTTCAGGGTGTTCTTCGCTTTCCAAACCTTCTCCAACACCCGAAACACCCGTAACATCTGAAATTGCCGCAGCGGCGGAAGCCAAAGTCATCCCCATTCGCTACTCAACGCTCAGTTTTGCGGCGACCGGAAAGGTCGCTGCCGTTCTGGCACCTGAAGGATCACAGGTGAAAGCAGGTGATCCAATAGCCAGACTTGACGGAACCGAAACCGCCAGTGCCGCCATAACCGCTGCTGATCTCGAAGTAGCTTCTGCCCAAAAAGCGCTGGATGATTTAATCGAAAAATCCCGGATCGCTTCCGCAGATGCCGAAATGGCTGTAGCTCTCGCCTCTCAGGAATTGAAGGATGCGAAAGAAGACAGGGATGACTTGAACTACCAACGGGTTAACCAGTTTATGCTGGAGAACATACAGGCACAGTTGACCATGGCTGAAAAAGCGGTGGAAGATGCCGAAGAAACTTACAGTTTTGTTCAGGATAAACCGGAAGATGACGCCGACCGTGCCCGCGCTCTGGCCTACCTATCACAGGCCAGGCTTGCACGTGACCAGGTCAAACGGAACCTTGAATACGCAGAAGGCCCACCTACAGCCCAGGATATTGCCGAAGCCGATGCCCGTGTTTCAAAAGCCGAAGCTGCACTGGAAGACGCACAACGGACATTCGAACGCCGGAAAACGGGACCCGATCCGCGGGACCTTGACCTGGCGGAAGCTGCCCTCTCCAACGCGAAAGCGCAGTCTGAAGCTGCACGTTCAGCGCTGGCAGACCTGGAATTATCAGCACCATTTGATGGCACGATTATCGTTAACAATCTTGAGGTGGGTGAGATCGCCTCGCCCGGGCAGGTGATGATTGGTGATACCCGAGCATGGCAGGTTGAAACCACTGACTTAAAAGAAGTGGATATTGTAGGCATTGAACCGGGAATGCGTGTGAAAGTCACGTTTGATGCCATACCTGACCTGGCGATCGAAGGGACGGTCAACCGCGTAAAAGGGTATGGAATAACTGTCCGGGGGGATAACACATATACTGTAACCATCGATTTACAACAATCCGATCCACGGTTATTATGGAATATGACAGCCAGGGTGGTTTTCCCGGCTGCCAGGTCAACCCAGGAGACTCCAGAACCATGATTCAGAAACACCCGCTGACGTACATGGTGATTACCGCGATCTTTATTGTTTCATTATCGATGACCGGATGTTCTGCTCTAACCCCCAAAGAACCCACACCGACTGCAACTCTTTATCCCACCATTCGGCCGCCAAAACCTACGCGCACCCCGACAAATTCACCAACTCCATCCCCCCTTCCTACTGGAACCCCGACCATCACTCCTACGGTTACATTGCCTCCAC
>CAYRHB010000087.1:278-16059 GCA_964424035.1 uncultured Leptolinea sp. | reverse complement strand
GAATTTTTGACCATGTCACACAATTCTTCCAGGCGTTTTAGATCCCATTCCGTGGCTTCACCAGCCTGGAATTTTCCCAGCAGGTTGTAAAGCATGGTTGTACCAACCCGACAGGGGATGCACTTTCCACAGGATTCTTCCATGCTGAATTCCATAAAATAACGGGCCATATCGATCATGTTCGATGTATCATCGATTACGATCATGCCGCCGGAACCCATCATTGAACCCAGGCTTTTCAACGATTCATAATCCACCGTGGTATCCAGGCACTCTTCCGGGATACATCCACCGGAAGGACCGCCGGTCTGGATCGCTTTAAACTTGTGGCCATTGGGAATACCGCCGCCGATGTCATAGATGATTTCGCGTAGCGTAATTCCCATGGGAACTTCGATCAAACCGGTGTTATTGATCTTTCCTGTGAGGGCAAATACCTTCGTCCCCTTGGATGTCTCGGTTCCAATGCGGGCAAACCATTTACCGCCATCATTGATGATGCCGGAAATGTTGGCGAATGTTTCGACATTGTTGATCAGGGTGGGACTTTGCTGAATCCCCGACTGCGCGGGGAACGGTGGGCGCTGATTCGGTGTCCCGCGGTTGCCTTCCACTGAGTTCATCTGGGCTGTCTCTTCACCACAGACAAACGCGCCGGCTCCCAGACGGAGTTCGATCTTGAAATTCAACGGGGTGTTGCAGATAGTCTGACCAAGCATCCCCATCTTCTCGGCCTGGCGGATTGCGGTCTTCAACCACTTGATGGCCAGGGGATATTCCGCTCGCACATAGATATAACCCTGCGTGGCGCCTACAGCATACGCGGCAATAACCATCCCTTCGAGTACCCGGTGGGGATCACTTTCCAGAATGGAACGGTCCATGAACGCACCGGGGTCACCTTCGTCAGCGTTGCAAATGACGAATTTATTATCTCCCGATGCTTTGGCAACCATGCTCCATTTCAAACCGGTTTTAAAACCGGCGCCACCACGACCTCGAAGTCCGCTGTTCAAAACCTCCTGGATCACTTCGGCGGGCGACATTTCAGTCACTGCTTTAACCAATGCCGAATCTCCGAGATTGGCAATGTAATATTCGATCCGTTCCGGGTCAACCACACCGGCGTTTTCCAGGGCATTCTTTTCCTGACGGTAAAAGAACGGAATGTTGGTATCGATCAACTGATCCTTGATTGGTTCCCCGCCGAGGCTGTCCATCACGGCAGGAACCAGATCCGGGGTCATCTCTTTATAAAGCAGGTTGTCCGGCTGGATGGACACAATAGGCCCGGCAGCACACAAACCCATACAGCCGACCTTCTTTGCTTTTACTTTTTCTTCCAAACCCCGGGCTTTGATCTCTGCATCAAAGGCAGCCAGGATATCATCACTGCGAGAAGAAACACAACCGGTTCCGGTGCAAACATGGATGCGGTAATCATATTTGGCCGCATCCTCCCGTTCCTGCTCCATGATCGCAATTAATTCTTCATTTGTCATTGCCGATCCACTCCTTGATGCGTTTCTTCATGTTTTCCACCGATAATTTGCCCACCACTTCCCCGTCCAGAATTAGCACCGGGGCAAGTCCACAGGCTCCCACACAACGGGCCACCATGAAGGTCAATTTATTATCAGGTGTGGTCTGCCCGGGTTCGAGACCGTATTCCTGTTTGATCCATTCAACGATCTCACCGGATCCCTTTACATAACAGGCGGTCCCGGTACAAACAGATATGACATGTTCACCCAGCGGGATCATATTGAAATGACTGTAAAAAGTGGCCACACCAAATACCTTTGAGGGCGGCACATTCAGGCTGCTGGAAACATATTCCAGCGCCTCATCACTGATATTGCCAAATGCTTCCTGGATGGTGTGCAGAGTTTCAATAACTGCTTCAGGACTATACCCATGCCGGCGCATGGTGGCATCCACAATCTTCCAGCGGCGGTCATCATCGGGCGGGGCAGTCTTCTTTTGCGTAAGAACCATGCTGCGTTGCCTTTCTAAAAGAATTTTTGAATGACCATGCGGAACAGGTCACTTTCAGTAATGATCCCGGTCAACCGGTTGTTCTTATCTGTTACGGGCAGGCTGTGGATCTTGTTCTCCAACATCAAACGCGCGGCATCCAAAATGGAGGATTCCGGCTTGATGGTTGTCACGTGCGTGGTCATGATCTGTTCGACAGAGCTGACAAGCACTTTCAATGATTCTTCCTGCTTATTGCGAGACATGAACCGCGAGTTGTCATTGCTGAGCAAATCGGTGCGGGTGACAATACCGAGTAGATCATCATCAGCCACTACGGGCAGCGAGCGGATGCGCTCCGCCCCCATCAGACGGTGGGCTTCCAGAAGCGAATCATCCGGACCCAGGGTCACAACGCGGGATGTCATATAGTCTTTGACAACAAGACTTTGTTTGATATCCGGCAGCTCTGCGAGAATGAAGCGAAAAATATCAGATGTGGTAATAATGCCGACCATTTCACGCTTCTCATCAACAACCGGAATAGCTGTGATCTTGTTCTCCAACATCACACGGGCTGCTTTGGGCATGGGACCTGAAGCCGGGACTGTGATCGGGTTTTTTGTCATGATCTCGGAGACAACGGCGTCTTTCAGATCAACATCCGTATTCCAGGCATTTTCTGAAAGAGCGGGGATATCAGTTCTGAGCAATCCCCGGCGCGTGACAATTCCCACCAGTTTTCCATCCTTCATCACCGGCAATGCGCGGATCTTTTCTGCGTCCATCGTCCGGCGGGCATCATTCAAGTGGGTTTCCGGTGAGATTGTGGTTACCGGGGAAGACATCCAATTGCGAACAATACCGTTTTTCATTTCTACCTCCGACAAGTAGGATCAGCTAGAGTATAGGTACGGGAGGTGGAAAAGTCGTCACACAGGAGGTGTGTTTTCTCTAAACCATAATGGTGAATTTTTTCACAACCAACATACACAAAAATATGTATGGAAAGCTCTTGACATTAAATAACACTTGTTATATTATATGTGTAACATAACATTCGTTTTATTACGAGGATTAATGCCACCCAAGAAACGTTTTGAAATGGAAACCATAATTGAAGCCGCGTTCCAGGTACTGCGCAAACAGGGATTTTCAGCGCTTACAGCCCGTTCTGTGGCAGCAGAACTTGGATCATCCACTACTCCCATTTACTGGGCTTTGGAATCAATGGATAAAGTAGAAGAAGCCTTGCGTCTGAAGACCCTGCAAATGATGGCCGAGTATCAGGCAAAGAGGTATACCAATAACGAGTTCATAAACCTGGCCATTGGATACGTGGAATTTGCGAGAAATGAAGCACTGCTCTTCCGCTTTCTTTTCCAGGAAAACAAGAAGCCATTGAACATACATGAGAAGGGAGTTTTCCACGATGCATTGAAGACCATCATGGGCAAGGAACCCCCATTTAGCACTTTCTTTGGAAAAATCAACCAATCTTCCATGGATCAATTAACACTGCAATCCTGGATCTTTACACACGGCTTGGCCGTGGCAGTATCCTCCAACCTGCTCAAGTTTGATTCGGAAAAAGAGATCGAAAATCTGATCCTGTCTGCTGGCGGCGCGTTCTATATGCAACAAATGTCTCGAAAAAGTTGAAAGAAGGAAGAAAAATGAATCTAAAGAACTTATTACTCCTGGTGGGAAAAATTGTATTATTGACAATCCTTGGCCTTATCGTATCCATCCTTTCCTCTTCGATCACCCCCCAGCCTGTGATCGTTAAAGCAGCCGCAAACTCAGCCTCAAGCCAGACCATGCTGCTTCTCCTACTTGATCGCTTCGTCGTAGCGCTGATCTTCGCGTTCATTCTGGCCAATACCAACTTGCACGGCTTACGCCTTGCCGGATTGCTCTTCTGGCTGACGTTTGGCATCACAACCTTCATGATGCAGATTGAAACTCTTCTCTTCGGCAGCGCTTTCCCTGAGCTTTCCACGCTGGATGTCTTCAAGTTGGTTTTGACCGCTTTTGTTGGTTCAGTCTTGTACATTCCAACCTCAATGCTGGTGATGGGCAGGTGGAAAGGTACAGGAGCTGTGATCCGGCCATTATTCCGCAAGGAATATCTCCTCCCTCTGACTGTGCTGGCCGTTGTCTATCCGATGCTATATTTCTTTTTCGGTTATTTCGTCGCCTGGCAGTCCGCGGCTGTGCGTGAGTTCTACGCCACCTCTACCATCACCACGGCACAGCCCTTGTTGACCATCGTCCAGATTAGTCGCGGCGTGTTATGGGTTCTGGCTGGCCTGCCTTTGTTGGTGATCCTGGATAAACGCTGGCAAATCATGGTTGCATCCATCCTGTGTTACTCACTGCTGCCATCTTTCTCGCTCATTCTACCGAATCCGTTGATGCCTGAAGCTGTGCGTCTGGCTCACCTGCTGGAGATCAGCACCTCCATGGCAATTTTTGGCATGCTGTTTGGTTGGGTTATGACAGGAAAAAGTAATTTAAATATTCATCACACTTAGACTTGAATAATTATTTTTTTCTATTTGTATCCAAATCGTGGTCTAATTAATGAAAGGTGGATTACAGACCTTTAAGGAGCGGAAAATGAATAGTGTCGGGCAGTTGCTTAAAACCAAAGGTAATTCTATTTACACCATTTCACGGAATGCGACGGTTTTCGATGGAATGCGGATAATGGCAGAAAAAAACATCGGTGCATTAATCGTGATGGATGACAATAAGCCTGTGGGTATTTGTTCTGAACGTGATTGCATACAAAAGGTTGGAGCGTTAAAAAAGGACCCGGATCTAACTATAATTGAAGAAGTAATGGTCAAGACGCTGACCACAGTAACTCCGAATCAGACCGTGAGAGAATGCATGGTTCTTTTAACTGAAAAACACATGCATTACCTTCTGGTTATGGAAAACGAAGACCTTGTGGGTTTGATCTCAATTGGTGACATTGTGAAAGATATGATCGAAGAATTGGAATTTCTGGTTAACCAATTAACCTCTTATATTTCGGGGCTTCGCTAAGTTTTTTATTAACTCTCTTCACTGGCTATTTATATATTTTTCTCTTCCTGAATCTGCCTGTTATTCGCGTGTTTTTTACGGGAGATTTTTTCCAGATAATATGCCACAGCGAGGGCAGTAACTATAGCTGCAATTGCAAACAATGAAGCAGGTTCATAGTCTTTAACATCAATAATTACTACCTTTCGCGCTACCGCGATCAATGCAACTTCCAAGACAATTTCAACATGAACTTCGTTCTCATTTAAGTAGGCTTTTATCGTTTCAAGCAATTCCAAACCAATTAAGACCAACATAAAAAAACCGAACAGGTCAAGCAATTCAGTAATATCAAGGAGAAAATTGGTTGGATTGAAGATATCTAAAAAGAGAATCCGACCCAATTCATATGTTGATAGTAACAGGACGATAGCCATTAAAATTATAAGAATTGCAAGAACAAAGCGTTCAAATTTTTTCAACAAGAATGGGATATGCTCAATCATCAGGTCGCCTTTCCACAATTTTCGCAATTATTTATATCGAAATGACAAGTTCAGGCACCTTGTTGAATTATCGCGAAAAGTAGCGCGAAAAGTACTACAAGTATCCCAATACCCAGAACCAGAAAATTTGTAATTTTTTGTCGCATAGATCACCTCAGACCATGTCAAACCGCTCTGAATGGAAATCTCCATAAGGAATTTTTATCAATCTCAAGTTTTTCTCAACTGCATCCATCATTGGAGCGGGACCGCAAATGAATATTTCACACTCATTGGGTGTATGACTAATTGGAAGGTATTTTTCAAGTATACGGGCATTGATAAATCCTTGTTCACCTTTCCAATCAGCAGGCGGTGATTCAAGGATATGGATTATTTTTAATTTCAATCTATCTTTCAATGATTCAATTTCCTCATAGAAAGTTGCGGAATCCAGGGTTTTATTGGCATATAACAAGGTAATTGGGCGCAAATCCTTTCTGTCACCTAAAGTACGTAACATTGACATTATCGGCGTAATCCCAATACCCCCGGCGATAAACACAAATTCTCTGGCAAGAGGATGCCTGTCCACCGAAAATGCCCCGTAAGGACCATCAACATAGGCTATTTGACCGGATTTCAGGTTTCTTATTTTCGAAGTGAAGTCCCCAAGACTTTTGATTGTAAAAGATAATTTTCCATTCTCCTCCGCGCTGCTTGAAAAAGAGAATGGGTGTTCACTATCAGTAAATGGTGAACCAAAAAAGGTGATCCAGGCAAATTGACCAGGGATGAAATCCAAGCCGGAATGACCCTCCGGTTTAAGAGTAACCGTCCATGCATTTCCCCGTTCCGGTATTACTTCCTCAATCAGATACGGTTTTTGCAAAAGTAAAAACGGTTTGATTAAACGCATCCAAGCCAACACACCAATCCAAAAGATGACATACAACGCCCAAAAAATTTGTTTCCAAAGGTAGTTCAAATAATACCCACGCAATTCCACGTGAATTAGAGCAAATACCATTGCCAGGATAGCAAGTATTCCATGCCCAATTCTCCAGCGGTCATACTCCAGTTTGAGGTTTTTTCGCCAAACCGACAATCCTATTAAAAACAACATTAAGATGAAAGCTATTACACCTAATCTCGCAGCCCATGGAGCCGTCCACAAATTTAATAATCCCAGTAATTTGGGTTCAAAAATAAATAGCAGTATTGGATGACAGGCAATAAGAAAGATGGTGACAAATGAAATCTGCCTGTGAAAGAAATAAACAATATCACTACCGTATGGAGCTTTTAGTACTTTAAACCGTGCTGTAAGTACAAATTGCAACCCCATCATTGCCAGACCGCAGAACGCCAATCCTACAGAAAGATCACGCCACAACTCTCTTCCTGCCGGCCGGGGTCCTATGAGAAGGATAAAAAGTGGCGCCAGTGTAATCAGTAAATAAATCACTATCCAAAAAACACCCTGTAAGGTCCGCTTCATTTGATCTCCTGCTGCCATTTGGTGAAGATTTTTCTTTTCTTTATAAAGAGAAAGCATTAAGCCTAACTCACCTAATCCAGTGTCACCAATCCCTTGCGAAGCGCATAAAGCGCCGCCTGGGTGCGGCTGGCAACATTCAGTTTTGTTAATATGCGGTTGACATGAGTATGCACTGTTGCCGGACTTAGTACCAACAACCGGGCAATTTCCTGGTTGCTAAATCCCTGGGCCATTAACCGCAGCACATCAATTTCACGGTCTGTAAGTTCCTCTGCGGTTTTTTGCTCTTCCACCGGTCCGCGGAACTGCTGTAACACCTGCCGGGTAACCGCGGGATGCAGCGACCCCTCACCCTGGGCAACCTGAAAAATGGCCCTGACCAGGTCTGTCGGGTTGGAATCTTTTAACAAATAACCAATGGCTCCGGCATTCAGGGAGGGCAATACCTTGTCATTGGTACTGAAACTGGTGAGTACCAGGATATTCACTGCCGGTGCCTTTTGCTTGATCTGACGGGTGGCTTCTATTCCGTCCATTTCGGGCATAACCAGATCCATTAATACAACCTGTGGTTGAAGCGTCACGGCCTGATCCACTGCGTCCTTTCCATTGCTCGCTTCACCCACCACCTGAATACCTTCCTCTGTATCCAGCATGGCGATCAGCCCTTTTCGTACCACGGGGTGATCATCTACAACCAACACCCGGATTTTCTCATTCATAACTTCACCTCAACTGTCAGGCTGGTGCCCATACCTGGATCACTCTGGATATGTAAATCCGCTTTCATTGCTTCCGCGCGTTCCCGCATGGTTCGCAAACCTATGCCGCCTTTTCCCTTATCTCTAATATTAAACCCTATTCCGTCATCTTCTATCTTCATTATGACAGTCCGCCCACTCTGGATCACATGCACGGTCACATTTTTAGCCCGGGCATGTTTTACCACATTGTTCAAGGCTTCTTGAGCTATACCATACAGCATTTCTTCCATTTTCGCATCAAGCGGCACATTTACACGCCATTTGAAGGCTGTCGTCAGCCCAATTTGTTCTTCCACTGATTTTAGACGTTGGGTGAGGGCGCCCTGCAAACCTGCCTTGTCCAATACAGACGGGCGCAATTCAAAGATCAGAAGCCGCATTTCTTTCAAGGCTTCACCGGTTGATTCTTCGAGGTTTTTCAAATGGCTGGCGACAGCATCCATTTCTCCACTTTCCAGTTTCCGCTGTGCCGCCTGAGTGTAAAGGGACATTCCATACAACAACTGGTTGACCGAATCGTGTAATTCGCGTGAAAGCCGGTGCCGTTCCTCCAGAACAGCCATCTCCTGAACCTGACGTGCCAGACGGGTATTCTCCACAGCCACCGCTGCCTGGTTTGCCAGTAATTCAATCAACCGAACATCATCCTGCGTGAATCCATGATCTTTATTGGCCACATCCAGCACACCAATGATCTTCCCCTGCACTTTTAGAGGGATGGCCAGCAATGACACGGGAGCATCAGCGGTCACATCATCCTTCAAGCCGGGCCGGTTGTTGATAAGCAACGGTTCTCCACGTCGTACTGCCAGCCCGAGCATGGATTGTCCAATGAGGACACGCCCTGTTTTTTCGAGCGTGTCGCCGGTGGAATACATGATACGAAGCCAGTCATCACCTTCGACCAATCCAATGGAACTTCCACGCGCTCCGGTGAGCCGGCGCGCTTCCGTGCACACGATCTGCAGGACTTCTTCCAGCTCTAATTTCTGCAGTAACGCCAGGGTCACCTGATGCAATGATTGTGTTTCAAGCAAACGGTCTCGAGTTGCCTGGTATAACTGGGCATTTTCCAGAGCCAGGGCAATGGATCCGGACACAGCTTCCGCCAGTGATACCTGGTTCATGGAGAACGGGTCGAAGCGTCCTTTGCGGACCGCGATCACCAACCCCATGATCCTGTTGTTTCCCAGTACCGGAACCGCCAGGGCAACGTCTGCCTTGATCTGTGTAAGAATGGAAGGGGAGATACGCTGGTCTCCGTTGACCCTGCCGGAAGAGACAGATTTAAAATTGGTTAGTAAGTAATTAACCAGGAGGTCGGTGGATGAATCAAGGCTGGTGGAAAAGACCTCATTGTGTTCTTTTTCATTAATCACTCCACTGGCTACGAGCGGAATGCAAAGACCATCTGCTGTCACCCAGTAGATCAGGCTCAGGTCCGCATCAAGGGACACTGTCAATTCCCAGGCGACCCGGTTCAAGGCGCGTTTAAGATCGCCAGAATACGAGGCGGGTAATGAAAAATCCGGAAGATTGGGCAGGGACATATGGTTTGAGAAAATTGTATCAAGAAAGACCACCGGATTTACAATACCAGCACAGTAAATATCGGGTAAATTTTTAATGATTTCGAAAGTTTTTTTGATAGCATTAATCTTGCATCATATGTAAAAACTCTTGTACGTTTTAATATAGGCGTTATGGAATAAAAATTTGATTAAGGTTATAGTTAATTACCATTGCGTAGTCAGCGGGGTTCCCACTTGAATTATCTTATCACTCCACATGGGTTAATACTTTTTATTACGGCAGCATTGAGTTCAATAGTCGGCGTTGCCGCATGGCAGCGCCAGTATCACCGTTCCGGAAAACTCCTGACTTTGTTTATGTTTTCCATAGCTATCTGGTCACTGGGTTCCGCAATTGAAGCCGGTGTTATAGGTCTGGCCACCAAGGTATTCTGGTCAAAATTCGCATATATTGGTTTTTCATTTTCAGCCCCATTATGTTTTCTCTTTGTTTTCTCGTATTCAAACAATTGGAAAATACTAAAGATTCCATATATTGTTGTCATTGGGGCCATATCCGTGATCACACTTGTCCTTGCATGGACCAATGAACATCACGGTCTGATCTGGAGCGGATTTGTTCCGGGTGACAGGCGATTAAATATCCTGATCTACGAACACGGGCTCTGGTTCTGGTTTTTCTGGATATTTCAGCTTGTTTTGTACTTGATCATTTTGATCATTCTCCTCAAAGATCTGCGATACCAGAAATCACCGTATAAAGAACAAACTGGAACCATTATTATTGCCACCCTGATGCCCGCTGTGGCGGGAATCCTGTACAGCCTGAAGGTTTCGCCAATTCCCGGGCTGGATTGGATGCCGGTGTTCACATTTTTTACCGGTTTCATCTTCACCTGGAGTATGTATCAGTACCGCCTGCTGGACCTTGTTCCCGTTGCCCGGGATATTCTGGTTGACCAGATGCTGGACGGCATGGTCGTTCTGGACAACCAGAATCGGATCATCGACATCAACCCGAGTGCCAGAAAGATGATCAGAAACGGTGACAGGGTCAAGATCGGCGATTCCCTGTCGATTATCATGCCGGAGTTGTATACGGCTCTGACACAAGGAGATGGTCTCTCAACAACCCAGATACTCTCCTTCAGAGAAACAACAACCAACAAACGGTTTGTGGATGTCCGGTTCACCCTCATCCAGGGAGGAAGAACTGACTCTATGTGCGGATTGTTAATACTCAGAGATATTACCAAACGCAAGAACATTGAAGATTCATTGAATCAGGCTAACCGGGAATTGGAAAAGCGGCTCGAAGAAATTCAAAAATTGCAGGCACAGCTCCGGGAAGAAAGCATCCGTGATCCATTGACCAACCTGTATAACCGGCGTTATCTGGAAGATTCCCTGCAGCGTGAATTTGCCCATGCCAATCGTGAAAAATACCCGATCAGCATCATCATGGCTGATATTGACCATTTCAAACGGGTCAATGATACCCACGGACACACTACGGGCGAGGAAGTATTACAACAATTGTCATCCATGCTTGTCTCCAGCTTTAGAATGGAAGACATTGTGTGCCGCTTTGGCGGGGAAGAATTCATCGTTGTAATGCCAGGAACCGGGGTGGATACTGCCTTCCAGAGGACAGAAAACTTCCGGAAACTGGTCGAGAACAAAGACATGCTCATCAGTGGAAACACGATCAAGATCACCATTTCCGCCGGGGTCGCGGTCTATCCCACAGACGGGGATACGGTTGATGATGTGATCAAGGAAGCTGATAAATCCTTATATCAGGCAAAATCATCCGGCCGTAATCGGGTGATTGCAGGCTAACCGGTCAATTGATACAATAATAACCAGAATTTATTGTCTTTCTCTGGAGGGCGGAGATGAAATTCGGTTTTGTTATGCCCTTTGGCGATGCCCGGTTTGCCGCCGTCTGCGCTCACCAGGCTGAAGCTTCAGGATGGGATGGCTTTTTTGTCTGGGAACCGGTATGGGGGACTGATCCCTGGGTTTGCCTTTCGGCTGCCGCCATGAAAACCCGGCGTATCCGGTTGGGGACCATGCTCTCTCCATTGCCGGTATTGTCACCCTGGAAATTAGCCGGTGAAGCCGCCACCCTGGACAATCTTTCAGGCGGAAGGGTCATTCTTTCCGTAGGCCTGGGTGCCGTGGATACGGGGTTCATGAACTTCGGGCTGCCTGCCGACCGAAAAATTCGCGCGGAACGTCTGGATGAGGGATTGGAGATCATTACCGGATTATGGGAAGGTCAACCTTTCCAGTTCGAAGGAAAACACTTCCATGTAAAGCCGACCGAATTCAACTTCCCTCTTCCACCTGCGCAGCACCCGCGTATACCCATATGGGTTGTCGGCGCCTGGCCCAGAATGAAATCAATGAAACGCGCCCTGCAATTCGACGGGTTGCTGCCCAATTTCATGGGAGAAGACGGCAAGGTTATGGTCGGGCATCCGGATTTGAACATCCTCTCCGAAATGGTGGAGTTTGTACGGCAAAATCAGTCACCTGACCGTCCATTTGAGATCATCATGGAAGGGGAAACCGACCCTGATCAACCGGAGTCAATGAATATTGTGAAATCTTATTCCCGGCTGGGTGTGACGTGGTGGATAGAAGCCCAGTGGACTCAGGAAAGCAACCAGGCCTTACTGGACAGGTTAAAAGCCGGTCCACCCCGGGTATAAAATTTAGATCAATCCTGTTCCAGGGCGCGTTCTACCGCCGCAACTGAATGGATATATGTTGTGGGGAATAGCGGGAGAGAAAAATCCGAGGGGGAAACCAGCAATTCGATCTCGGTGCAGCCCAGAATAATTCCCTGCGCGCCAGCATCTTGTAGATGTTTCATGGCAATCAGATAATCTTGCCGTGATTCACTACGGACAATCCCACGGCACAATTCCTCATAGATTACCCGGTTTACTATATACCGTTCAGATTCATCAGGTATGAGAACATCCAACCCATGTTTTTCAGTCAGCCTTACGCGGTAGAAATCTTCTTCCATCGTGTACCGCGTACCCAGTAGACCGACACAATGAATACCCTCTTTTTTCACAGCCGCCGCCGTGGCATCGGCAATGTGCAAGACAGGGAGCCCCGATCCCTGTTCGACCTGGTCTGCCACCTTATGCATGGTGTTGGCGCAGATCAGAACAAAATCCGCTCCCGCGCCACCAATTTTGACGGCTTCGCGGGTCAACCAGTCACCCGCCTCCTGCCAGCGGCCATTGTGCTGCAGCTCTTCCATTCCCGCAAAATCAATGGAAGACATAACGATCCGGGCAGAATGCAGATCTCCCAACCGGGCTGCCACTTCTTCATTGATGATCCGGTAATAATGCATCGTTGACTGCCATGACATTCCACCCAGTAATCCAATCGTTTTCATAACGTAGATTATACGTAAGAACAGGGAGGAAAGAGCTTGTTATTGATATTGACCTCCCCGAAAACGGCAAATTGGATTCGATGGAACGTAATTCCTTCTTTACCGTATATAAAGGTAGGGCGCTCGGAGATATTTCGAGCCTTACCACTTTTTCTTCAAAAACCTTATGAAAACGTGCAGGCATGTTGTTTTGGGAAGCGGGCCACTTGGACTGGCGGTTGTCCGTGAATTGAATAAAAGAAAAGAGCCGGTCAGGTTGGTTAACCAGTCCGGCCTTGCGCCGGTAATTGATACCGTGGAAGTCATCAAAGCCAACCTCTATGATGCCGGCAGGGTTTATGACGTGGTCAGGGGAGCTGAGATCGTATATATGTGCGCCGCTCCCCGAAATTCCGAATGGACAAAAAGGTATTCGGCGCTCATACATTCAGTCATTTCAGGAACTCAGCGTGCCAATTGCCGCCTTGTTTATGCCGACAGTATCTTCATTTACAGCCCTGATAATGGTCCGATTCGGGAAGACACCACGGCAAATCCTTTAACCCTAAAAGGCCGCATTCGGGCAAAAATGGCCAGCGGGCTTATTTCAGCTCATGCCGCAGGCAATTTGGAAGTTGTCATCGGACGCGGTTCTGATTTTTTCGGACCTTTCGTCTTGCATTCAAGTTGGGGGGGACGTGTCTTTTTCCCCCTGTTGATGGGAAAAACAACACCGGCAACCGGTAACATCGACCTACCGCATTCCTATACGTTTATTGATGATTTTGGGAAAGCACTTGTCATACTGGGGGAAAACCGGAGCATTTCCGGGAATATCTATCACGTCCCAAACAGCGAAGCTCTGCCAACCCGAAAATTACTGGAAACGGCGTTTTCCCTGGCCGGAATGCCGGTCAAGATCCGGCAAACAGCAATGTGGATGGCAAGTATTGAAAATCTATTCACACCCCGGTCACATGAAATGGTGGAATCAATCAACCAGTATGACCTACCTTTCATTGTGGACAGTTCACGGTTTACCCGTACATTCGGAATGATACCCACCCCATTGGAACCCGCTCTTCAACAGACCATTGATTGGTACAGGGATATTCCTGAATAAGGCACGGTCCTATTTAGTTTCAATAATCGATCGGATGAGGGTGTCTGCCAGTTCTTTCGGGATGAGATTCTCTTCATACAAGGAACGAAATTTTTCATCACCATTTTTTATCAGGTGGTAATTCAATTCCGGAAGTTTGATTGCCAGGAATTTTCGGAACATCTTCAATACTCCATTTAAATAAGCTTCCTGCTTTTCCGGTAAGGAATACTTTTCCGGAAAATTTTCCAATGCAAAATTGACCAGGAGTATCAGGTTGATCATATTTTGAGATGTTGTTTCTTTTTCGATCAACAACCGGTTGATCGAATGTTCATTTTTTACAAAGTGATCAGAAAACTTTTTCAGGTCCCCCGATATCCATTGCAACAGCATTTCACACAATAAAGGTTCAGATAAAAAAAGTGAAAGATCCGGTTTCTCAAAACGATAAGTGGTCAACGTTTTGGAAAGAACTCTACCCGTTCCAATCCGTGGTCCGGGGTTAAAAACCTCAATTTCACCCACAAACCCGTTCACATTGATCAGGTTGATCAGTCGCTCCTCGCCACCCACAGATCGGAAAACGCCGACAGAACCTGAGCGCACCAGGTGAAAGGTGCCATCGGTGAAATCTCCTTCGGTATAGATGCAATCATGCATTTGAAAATTCCGGGTTAACCTGGAAAACTTATCGAACTCCCCGGGTATGACGCAATTTGATTCCTGGAACAAAAATCTCCCCCTGTAATCTGTTCTTGCTTTTATGGCTTATATCATTCTATTAAAAGAAAATTTAAAGCTCATTTCGCTGATAAGCCCAGAGCGCGTTCCCGATGACACCCCCGTTATCACCCAGTTCCGCAGGAACTATGCTGATTTTGCTCACGTCCACCATACGGACCCGCTCTTTGAGCGTCCGCCGGATCGGATTCAGCAACAGGTCACCCGCCTGTACACCACCGCCACCAATGACAATTTTCTCGGGGGCAATGTTCAAAATCGTGTTGGAAATGGCAATTCCCAGATAGAAACCCACCTGGTCATAGATTTCAATAGCCACCGGATCACCCATGCTGGCGGCCGTGCTGACGGTTTTCGCGGTTATTTTATTCAAGTCATAACCAGCCAATTCCCCGATTTTGGTCGTCCACCCCTGAACAACGGCTTTTAAACCCGCTGCCGCAATAGCCGGAGATGAGGCATACGTTTCAAGGCAGCCGTGGTTTCCACATCCGCATAAAGGACCGTTAAAGTCGATCATACTATGGCCAATCTCACCAGCCATACCTTCCAATCCAAGGTGCAGCTGATTATTAATGACCATTCCCCCGCCAATCCCTGTACCAATGGCGATAACCGCCATTGAATGCGCGCCGCCGCCTGCTCCAAATTTCCACTCTCCAAAAGTGATCGCGCGCACATCATTTAAAAGATAGGTGGACAATCCGGTATATTCCTTGATCGTATCGGTAACCGGCACGTTTTCCCAATTGCCATACAGGTTTGGGAGAAAAACCGTGTGACCGTTTTCGATGTCGATCTTTCCGGGAGCGCCAATTCCGATGCCCCCGATATCGGTGACCTGCAAGCCGCTGGATTTGATGACATTCAGAAACAGGTCTGCCATACGATGCAATACCGCATCGTGACCTTCGCGTCCGATGGTTGGGACGGAGATGAGATTGGTGACTTCCCCTGTTTCTGTATCAACGATACCAGCCCTTACATTCGTTCCCCCTAAATCACCGCCAATGTATTTCGCCATCCAAATACCCCGGATTAAAAAGATGTGTCCAGCTGCAGGCAACAGAAAAAAACTGCGAAAGCTGTATCGGTATTCTACGTCAAAGTCGGAAATTTGGGAACCTGTATTTCCTCTATTGAGGATATGGTTTTTCTTAGTCCAAACCTTGCGTAATAAAAAAATCGCCTCTCCGGCGATGGTGTGCCCTCGGCAGTGTTCGGATGTCATCCC
>CAYRHB010000087.1:0-178 GCA_964424035.1 uncultured Leptolinea sp. | reverse complement strand
TCCAAACCTTGCGTAATAAAAAATCGCCTCTCCGGCGATGGTGTGCCCTCGGCAGTGTTCGGATGTCATCCCCTCAATGGGGATCCAAACCTTGCGTAATAAAAAATCGCCTCTCCGGCGATGGTGTGCCCTCGGCAGAATTCGAATCTGCAACCTTTTGCTCCGCAAGCAAACGCTC
>CAYRHB010000086.1:0-16108 GCA_964424035.1 uncultured Leptolinea sp. | reverse complement strand
GCAATTCCGGGAGCCTGTTATAAAGCCAGTTAATTTCCTTGATACGGTTGACCAGATCATCTGAAAGGCCATGATTGGGCATGCGCCAAACCCAATTTCCACCCAGCCGTCCTGGGTAATTCATTCTGGCAGTTGTATCAAGGCTGAGAAAATCCTGCAGGGGGGCGACCACGGCCCGGGCAGAGGATTGCCAGAGGGCTCGAATCATTTTCCAGGGGATGCCGTCTGAGTCACAGGCAAGGTAACGGCGGCAAAAATCGCGTTCCACTTCCGGTGCACTCTGATACCATCCGATCGTCGTGTCATTATCATGGGTGCCTGTATACGCGACACAATTAACCGGATAATTATGTGGCAGGAACGGGTCTGCCGGGTCACTGGCAAATGCAAATTGGAAGATTTTCATTCCCGGAAGTTTGAAATGATCGCGTAATTCCACAACATCAGGTGTAATCAATCCCAGATCTTCAGCAATGATCGGAAGGCTTCCAAGGACAGAAGAAACCCGATTAAGGAAATCAGCACCAGGAGCCTTCACCCAACGGCCTTTTTCAGCTGTTGGCATGCCAGCGGGAATTTCCCAATAACCGGCAAAACCTCTGAAGTGATCCAACCGGATAAAATCAAACATCGAAAGGGTCGACTTGATCCTGTCGATCCACCACGCGTAATCTGTCTGCTTGTGAAAATCCCATTTGTACAGTGGATTTCCCCAGAGCTGTCCGGTGGTTGAGAAATAGTCTGGTGGTACTCCGGCAACAAATTCGGGTGCGCCTTCTGTGTCGAGGAAGAAAAGTTCCGGATTGGCCCACACATCGGCTGAGTCATATGCGACAAAGAGGGGAATATCACCGATGATCTTGATGCCGAGATCGTTTACATAGGTGTGTAACTGCGTCCACTGCCGGAAGAAAAGAAATTGACGAAATTGATGGTATTGAATTTCATCTGCATAGAATTGTGAAAATTCATCAAGCGATTTTTTGTTTCGTTTGCGCAACTCTCTTGGCCATTCATTCCAGGCATTGCCCCCCATATTTTCTTTAATTGCCATGAAAAGGCTGAAATCTGCCAGCCAGTTCTTTTCTTTTTCCTGGAATTCATTGAATTCATCCGTCAATAATGGCGGATGGACTTTGGTGAACCGATTGTAGGCTCTTTGCAATAGCGTATTTTTCCATGTTATGGCAGCACCATAATCAACCCTGTCCACAGGAAATGAAGGCCGATCCTCCAGATCAGATAGATGGAGTAAACCTTCATCCAGCAGAAGAGCCGGGCTAACAAGAAATGGATTTCCGGCAAAGGCGGAAAAGCATTGATAGGGTGAGTCACCATATCCGGTCGGCCCCAATGGGAGTACCTGCCAGAGAGTGAATCCCGCTTTCTTTATTGAATCAACCCACTGGTACGCGGCCGGTCCCAGGTCTCCAATCCCGTCAGGTCCGGGGAGACTGGTAGGGTGCAGCAAAATACCTGCCTGTCGTTCATAATTCATGGGGAGATCTCCAGAAGAGAAATTTTGCAAATTAAATCATATATCCTGAATACCTGCTTTCATTCTTACATGGGTTATCAGAGTATAGAGGTATTAAGGTTCCAATAAAAAAGATACGCTATGTATGATTACAAGGTATTTGAAGGATAAGAGGTATCCTTCCAAAGAGAGATGATCTCTTCCGTGTATCTGGCGGCTGAATGTTTCCAGGAGAAGTCTGTTTTCATTCCATTCTTTTGGATCTTTTGCCAGGCGGGTTGATTAATGAATAAATTTAATGCGCGTTCAATACAGGGTGTGCAGGATTCCTGTGATGCATCATTAAAAAGAAAACCAGTCTGGCCTGAATCAGGAGTTGTATCATGTATTGTGTCACTCAATCCGCCTGTATTGCGCGCTATGGGAACACAACCGTACCGCATTGAGATCATCTGGGTAAGCCCGCAGGGTTCGTAGCGGGATGGAATTAAAATCATATCTCCCGCGCTGTACAACTGGTGAGAAAGTGTCTGATCAAATCTTTGGAGAAAACGTACTCTATCAGGCATGGATTCTTCCAATAACTTGCAGGCATCTTCAAGCGATGGATCGCCCACACCCAGAATAATGACCTGAAATTTACGGCCGGTTAAATTTTGAATCGCATCAAGGGCAAAATCAATCCCCTTTTGTTGATCAATGCGTGAGATCATTATGATAAGCGGAGTGCGGGGGTCGTACACAAGCCCCAGGCGGGTGAGGATTTCCTTTTTATTTCTTTGCCGATTTTGCAGGGAAAGCTTGGTATATGTGGAAATAAGGACAGGATCTCTTGCAGGATTCCAGGCATTGGTATCCAGACCATTCAAAATACCGGTGACTTTTGACCTGCAGGTGAATAGAAACCCATCCAGACCGCAGCCAAATTCAGGTGTAAGTATCTCACGGGCATATCCAGGTGATACAGCGATGATCCGGTCCGCGGAATCTACTCCCAGAGGAAGGGGTATATGCTTTGCCCATTTTGGCAAACGGAAATCTTGACTTGGTTTGATACCCATATTTTTCAAACCAGCCTGGGTACCGCCTCCCATAAATGGAAGATTATGCACACCCAGCATGGTCCTGGTTTTCGCAAATACATCCCTATATTCTTGCTTATCCCGCATGAGATACGGGATAAGAGCCGTGTGCCAGTCATTGGCAAATAAAATATCCGGTATCCAATCCTGATTACGACAGAATTCCAAAATTGCCATTGAGAAAAAGGCAAACTTTTTCCCATCCACCTGGGGATCAGTGTCATAAACTGGCCCGTCTGTGGGAATAGGTTCACCAGCAATCAAATAAGCCGGGTATTTCAAGTCAGAGCATTGGAATACTTCAGCATTAATTGCTTCAGTTGCTCCCTGAACCTGATAAGATACCAGTTTTTCAAGGGTAAATTTCGAAGATTGGATACGGCTATGAAAAGGAATGACAAGACGGATATCCAAAGCCGGTAGATTGGGAGTGTCTCTGAAATAATCCAACAGAGCAGCCGGTAATGAACCGGCCACATCACCCAATCCACCAACCTTGATAAATGGCTCAGCCTCTGAAGCGGCAAAAAGGACCTTTAGTGTTTCAGATGGAACAGATTTCACCTGAATATCCTCCGGCGCATTTGTTCGATTTACTCAAGCTTCAGCCATTTCAATGTAGTCTTTCAGGATCACATCCTTTTGAGATCCTCCCATAACTTTCAACAACCCCTCTGCCAGTTTCGCTTTTCTTTCAGCATCCTGCTGACTCCATGTACTACTCTTTACTTCGAGGAAGCAACCAAGCCTGGGTGTTTCAAATGAATCAATATTAATGAAGAATTCAGTATCTTTGTAATTAACCAGATACCGCATCCGAGTCTTTTCAATTTCTGTTGTCTGACTTGGCTTGAAGTATTCCTTATAGAAGCGCAAACTTTGTGTGGCAGGAGCCAGGAAGCGGCTTCTGGAAAGCAATACATTTTCCTGGAAGGGGTGTTCCCTGGTTTGTCCAATGAGGGTAAGCCGGTTACGAACACCGGTAATTTCTCCATTCTCACCGATGGAATGATCTTCGCGGTATCGGACATAACCCTGTGAAGCATCTTCAAATTCCATGTATGTATCGAATTGTCTGTAATGACGTGTGCGGATTATCGATACATCTGGGTTTGACTCAATGGCTGCCAGCACCGGTTCGACGGCCGGAATGGATAATTTGGCTTGAACTTCAAAACTTTCTCCCTCTTCCGCACCACCAACGGCTATGAGTTTTGAGAGTACGGATTGTTCGCGTTGGATCAAGAAGCTGTCAATTTTCCGGGCGTATTCGTTTCCAGCCTTCAGCAATTCTGCCTCGTTCAGGGTGGTCAATTTCTTATCGAGCATGACCCATTTACCGTTGACCATCACATCAGTTACATCACTTGCTTTACCGGCATACACAAGCTGCGCGTAGACATTATGGGGGTCACGTCGGAATTTAGGTGAATTATGAAGGGGAGAGAGGTCAACAAGAATGAAGTCAGCCCGTTTTCCTGGAACCAGAGACCCGGTGAGATGCCCGATATGCAACGCTTCCGCACCAAGGCGGGTAGCCATCAAAAGGGTGGTACGGGCGGGTAAAGCAGTTGGATCTCCAGTATCTACTTTTGCAAGGAAGGAAGCAAGCCGCATTTCTTCAAACATATCAAGATCATTATTGGAAGCCGGTCCATCTGTCCCAATACCGACTTTCAACCCAAGCTCGATCATCCGTTTAATGGGGGCGATTCCGGACGCGAGTTTCATGTTGGATGACGGGTTGTGTGCCACACCCGCTTTTAAGTGTTGCATCGTACGGATCTCGCCTTCATCCACATGAACACAATGCGCTGCGATTACTTTCGCGTCAAATAAATTATTCTTTTTCATGTAGGGAATTACCGGCATACCGTGTTCATTCCGGATATTTTCCACTTCACTGGCGGTTTCAGACAGGTGCGTATGGAGGGGAACATCAAATTCTGTTGCCAGTTTTACTGAAGCATCCAGTATTTCTGATGTACAGGTATATGGTGCATGCGGGGCGATGGCAGGAACAATGAGGTCATTGTCCTTCCATTTCTTAATAAAATCACGGGCCAGTGCCAGTGATTCATCATATGATTTCGCATCAGGGGCGGGGAATTTCATTACTGATTGGCCACATACCCCCCTCAAACCGGCTTCTTCTGTAGCCCGGGCAACATCATCTTCAAAATAATACATGTCGGCAAAACAGGTTACGCCAGACCGTATCATTTCGGCGCATGCCAGCTTTGTCCCCAGTCGAACGAATTCCGGTGAGACAAATTCACGTTCCACCGGCATCATGTATCCCATCAGCCAGACATCCAACCTTAAATCATCAGCGAGGCCTCGCAGCAGGGTCATTGGTACATGCGTATGGGCATTCACCAGTCCCGGCATTAATACTTTTTGTTCACAATCGATTGTGTTTTTTGCTGAATATTCCGATAATAGATCTGCTTCCAAACCAACCGCTTCGATTGAATTGCCGGAAATGGCAAGGGCACCGGGTTCATACACATGGAATTCTTTGTCCATAGTAAGAATAATCGCGTTGGAAAGGATAAGGTCAACAGTTTTCATTTTTACCTTTCTCTAAAAATTTTGGATGGTTCTATTGTATAGATATCTCCGGATAAAATCCAGTAAGATGTTTTCTGCCCATTGTTGAGCCAGCGCGGGATGCCCGCCATGGGAACGGGTATGGGATTTTTCTTCTTCCGGAGAAAAGAACGTGAAAGCCAAATTGGTCTGATTCACTCCGGGAAAAAGGTCTGCTCGAATTACAATCTGATAGCCGGATGTACGGGCAATCTCAAGCTCAGGTGAAGAGGGATTATCTTCAGCCGAGTTGTAGACATAGATACAACGCGGATCAAGATTCTCAGTTCGAACATCCAGCCCTTTTTCAAACCCATGAAGAAGAATGAACGCTCTCCAATCCATGTCCAATAATCGACGGTTGACGACTTCTTCAAGCGTTGTTTCATCATCACCAAAATATGAAATACCGAGCCTGGATTTAATTTCAGCGTACATCTGATCGATCATTTGAACGGCTTCCTGTTCTGAATTTGCACGGGCAGTGATGCGGATATCGGTGATACCCGGATGTGCCAAAAGTCCAACGGTCGGATTGGATCCCTTCTCAAAATCGGAGACCCATTCATCGATTTGTGATTCTCCAGCACCGGCAGCATGCAGAACAACTGATTTGAAAACCGATTTTAATTGATAGCGTTCCTGAACCATGGGTAGAACCGCTTCATTCAGTAAGGTTTCCAATTCCCTAGGGACACCGGGGAGGCAAAAGACCATGCTGGAACCTATTTCCATGCAGAACGCAGGAGCCGTACCAACCGGATTGGATATCGCTATCGCGCCTTTGGGAATGAAGGCTTGTTTCTTGTTATTTTCGGTTGGCATTTTCCCATACCGTTGGAACCTTTCTATTATCTGATCCCAGAGATCCTCTCTGAAATTAAGATCAACACCGGCTGCCCTCGCAATCGCTTCCCGTGTCGGGTCATCAACGGTAGGTCCCAAACCACCGGCTGTTATCACAATATCTGATCGAGCGGCTGCTTCTTTCACAACCTGTGCTATCCGGGCAGGATTATCACCGATCATGGTTGCCCTAAAAAAATCAATTCCAGCCTTGCGCAATTGCTGTGCAATGTATCTGGTATTGGTATCCTGAATCTCTCCCAATAAGAGCTCGGTACCTATGGCAATGGATTCTGCATTTGGCATATTTTTATTCTAATATAAAAGGTTAACGGTAGAATTGAAAGCTAGTGTAGCATGATTTGTTAAAAATGGTAAACATGTTGATATCATGAACAAACCGGCAAGAATTCTTATTATCTATCTTTCGATTGGAAGCGGGCACTTTTCAGCTGCGAATGCCATAAAACAAAGCATCAAACAATCGGGAGAAGCCTGTAAAGTTTTTTGCGAAGATCTTTTCACGCCGGCTATCCGTGAATCAATCTTCCCTGAATTCATCTCCCTGAGTGCTGCTCTTTTTTTCCCACGGGCTTATGATAATGCCTGGAAAACCGGATCCATGGTTCAGGGTTACGAATGGCTGAAATCTATTCCCATATTAAAGGACCGGTTGATCGAGTTAATCAACTACCGAAAACCGGATCTTGTGGTTTGTACTCATTCCCTTCCGTGTTCTATTCTGGCAGGATTACGGCTTGAAAATCCCGGATTGCCACCTGTGGTGGCTGTTGCAACGGATTTTATGGTGCATCCATACTGGCCAATTCAAGGAGTGGATGGGTTTGTTGTGGCCTCACTGGAATCAGTAGATAGATTAGTGAAACGTGGAGTGCGTAAAGAACAGATACATCTTTTTGGAATCCCTATTGATCCACGTGCGGAATATGTAATGGAAAAAGGCAAAAGATGCAATGAAATCGAAAAATTACCATATGAGATATTGATTCTTGCCGGTGGAAAGCGCCTTGCTCCATACGTAACAACCTGGCCTAAAACAGTAAACTTGCTGAACAATTCTGCAACATTTACAGAGGGAAATGTTCATTGGAATGTGGTTTGCGGAAAACCTTCTGCCTTCAGCCGGTTATTATCAGAAACGGTAAATGGACGGCTGGATGTTAGACTATTTGAATATGTTTCGGATTTCCTGTCATTTCTATGTCGCATGGATCTTGTCATCACCAAACCCGGGGGATTGATCCTGGCAGAATCAATGGCGCTCGGAGTTCCGGCAATTCTTGTAAGCCGGGGATCCGGGCAGGAAGCGGCCAATTGTGAATATGTCATATCTCATGGTGGAGGAATATTTATCAATGATGAAGAGGACGTTTTGAAATTCTTATCGACTGCTACCAAACAGCCCTCAATCATCCGAGATCTCAAATCTGCCGCAGAAAAGATCGGTAAACCAGATGCAGCAAAAAAAACATCCGAATGGTTATTGGCAGGGATACCCTGAAAATGACGCATAATCAAAAACTGGGAAAATTGGGCGAGGAGATGGCATCCTATATCCTTAAAAAGAAAGGATACGAAATTCTATATAGAAATTGGCGTTGTTCCCACGGCGAATTGGATATCATAGGAAGCAAAGGGGAGCAGCTGGTATTCTTTGAGGTCAAGACCAGACGAAGTACCCAATACGGTTGGCCTGAAGAAGCTATCACCCAGAAAAAACAGGAACATTTACAGAATTGTATCCATGCATTTCTGGATGCCAATCCGGTGTTCGAAGGTCTATCGTGGCAGATTGATGTGATTGCAATTCTTATAAAATCGATTGAACAAGAGCAATTCGAGATTGTTCATTATGAAAATGCGGTAGACGAAATATGAACAGAAAACCGGTAGTTGTCATTATTGGTCCAACCGCCAGCGGCAAGACGGAAGTATCTATTGGTTTGGCCAGACAATTTAATGGCGAGATTATTTCAGCTGATTCCCGACAGTTTTATGAACAGATGGATATAGGAACAGCCAAACCTACCAATTGGGAATTATCACAGGTAAGACACCACCTGATTAATGTTGCCCGTCCAAACCAGATATGGTCATTGGCGATGTTTTGCAACAAAGCACGCGGATGTATTGATGAGATCATCCAACGACAAAAAATCCCCTTTATTGTTGGAGGAACCGGGCAATACATCTGGGGATTAATAGAAGGTTGGACTGTTCCATCAGAAGGAACAAACCAGGAATTGCGAAATACCCTGGATGAGTGGGCCAGGGAACTCGGCCCCACGGGAATTTATGAAATCCTTTCCAGATTAGACCCTGAAGCGGCGCATTTCATTCAGTCCACAAATGTTAGGCGGACTGTCCGCGCGTTGGAAGTGATTTTTACCAGTGGAAAAAAATTCTCAGATCAACGAACCAAAAATCCCCCCGAAGACCTCGATTTTTTTATTCTGGGAATCCATTGGGACCGTCCCCCGCTGTATGAAAGGGTAGACCTGCGAATAGAAGGTATGTTAAATTCAGGTCTGGTTGAAGAAGTGCGCTACCTTATTGATTCGGGAATTGATCCAGAATCACCGGCACTTTCTGCGATCGGGTACCGGGAGATCACTGGTTATCTAACTGGAAAGCACTCACTGGATGAGGCTGTAATGTTGATCAAACGAAATACAAGGCAGTATATTCGACGACAGGCCAACTGGTTCAAAGTGGATGATCCCAGGATCCATTGGTTTGATGCAGGAAGTGATCTACAGGATCGTATGAGTTCCTATCTGGAAAACACGTTGATTACTCAAAGGCATAAATAATAGCGGGAGCAATAGAATCTGCTCCCGCTATGCAACACCAGGACAATGCTCAATTATGAAGCGTAGGTAGGAGTACCGCTTCGTTTGGGATTGGGTGGAGGGAATATTTTTTCAAATTCCTCTTTGGAAATTGTCTCCACTTCCAACAAACGGTTGGCAACGGCATCCAGTTGTTCACGGTACTGTTTTAGAATACTCTTGGCTTTTTCATAAGACTGGCTGACCAGTGCCCTTACTTCGCTGTCAATCTGCTCGGCAACCTGTTCAGAATAATCACGCTGCTCAGAAATCTCGCGTCCCAGGAAGATCAATTCTTCCTTCTGTCCGTAAACCATAGGGCCGAGTTTTTCGCTCATACCCAACCGGGTGATCATGGTCCGGGCGATATGTGTCACACGTTCGATATCATTTGATGCCCCGGACGTAATGTCATTGAACACAATCTCTTCCGCCGCGCGACCGCCCAACAAACCGATCATCTCTGCAAGCATCTTTTTCTTTGCAGTTAATGTGCGATCTTCAGCGGGCAGCGCCAGTGTGTATCCTGCCGCCATTCCACGGGCGATGATGGAGACTTTTTGTACAGGATCTGCTTCAGGAAGCGAGTTCATAACCACGGCATGCCCCGCCTCATGGTAAGCAACGATCCGTTTTTCTTCTTCGCTGATCAGGCGGCTCTTGCGTTCCGGTCCGGCGATCACCCGTTCAATGGACTCTTCAAATTCTGACTGACCAACTGTGCTCTTATTACGGCGGGCTGCCAGAATGGCTGATTCATTGACCAGGTTTTCCAGGTCCGCACCCACAAATCCGGGCGTGGCACGGGCAATAATGCTGAGGTCAACGGCCGGTTCCAACGGTTTACCTTTGGCATGAACTTTCAAGATGGCTTCGCGACCGCGAACATCCGGCCGGTCAAGAACTACCCGGCGGTCAAAACGACCCGGACGCAACAAAGCAGGATCAAGAATGTCAGGTCTGTTTGTGGCAGCCATGATGATAATGTTCGTGTCGGTATCAAAACCATCCATTTCAACCAGCATCTGGTTGAGGGTTTGTTCACGTTCATCGTGACTTCCACCGAGACCGGCTCCACGTTGGCGGCCTACCGCATCGATCTCATCAACAAAAACGATGCACGGCGAGTGGCGTTTGGCCTGTTCGAACAGATCGCGTACGCGACTGGCGCCCACACCGACAAACATTTCCACAAATTCGGAACCGGAGATTGAGAAGAATGGGACACCGGCTTCCCCCGAGACTGCTTTTGCCAGCAGGGTTTTTCCTGTTCCCGGAGGGCCGACGAGCAGAACACCTTTGGGGATACGCGCACCCAGCTGGATAAATTTCTGGGGTTCACGCAAAAATTCGACCACTTCTTGAAGTTCTTCTTTTGATTCATCCACCCCGGCAACATCTTGAAAAGTCACAGTGGGTTGGTCACCGGTAAACATGCGCGCCCGGGACTTCCCAAAGGACATTGCCGCGTTATTACTTCCCTGTGCCTGTCGGAAGATAAAGAAAAATGCGCCACCCAATAACAGGAAAGGCAGGATATACCCGAGAGCGGTTGCGACGCCCAACCAGGCGCTGGGCGGCTTTATCTCAAGTTGAACATTTTCAGGAGACAACTGGGTAGGAGTCACACCAAGGGCAGTTAATTGTTCAACCAGGGTAGCCCCGGTCTCTTTTGTGGCTGTGGCAGTTTTTTGAGACCCGTCTTTATACGTGACGGTCAATTTATTTTCATCCGTCACAATTCGAGCGACTTTGCCGTTCTGTACCTCAGATGCCAGTTGGTTAATGGTAAGGACACCTGATTGAGTGGAACTCTGGCTAAAGCTATAAATCACCATGATGATAATGGCAATAAATAGCAGCACATAGACCACATATGATTGATTACGAGAATTCACTTATATACCTCCAACACTGGAAGAAAATCTTTATCCAGAGAGGATTATACCAATCTCCATCCCTTGAAGATAGCGGATGGAGATAGATTGTCCAATATTTTTTATATGAATCTTATTAATTTTGCCCAAAAATCCATTCATCCGAGCAACGCTGCCAGTCAACAAGCTCAGATGGAGAAAACCAGAGAGCTATCTCCGCTTCGGCATTTTCCAAAGAGTCGGACCCATGTGTTAAATTCCGTCCGACTTCCAAGGCAAAATCATGCCGGATGCTACCTGGAGCAGCTTCCCAGGGGCGGGTAGCACCCATGGTTTGCCTTGCG
Organism: uncultured Leptolinea sp.; assembly: GCA_964424035.1. Lineage (GTDB taxonomy): Bacteria > Chloroflexota > Anaerolineae > Anaerolineales > Anaerolineaceae > Leptolinea. The sequence continues at coordinate 5,038 of CAYRHB010000086.1, read as the reverse complement.
GCAGCAACGGCATTGGTGCCTTCCCAAACCATCGCCATCACAGGGGCAGAAGTAATGTATTTAATCAGGCCATCATAAAAAGGTTTTCCTTTATGGATGGCATAATGTTTCTCAGCCAGTTCCAACGGGACTGACATGAATTTGGCTGCCGAGAGTTTTAATCCACGTTTTTCAAAACGGGAAATCACTTCTCCAATTAGACCGCGTTGAACACCATCCGGCTTTACAAGAATAAAAGTACGCTCCATGATTACTCCAGAGATGCAAGATAAAAAAGCGTCACTATTTTAGCAGGTCAGCGGCTTTCGCATAGGCATCAAGAGCTTCTTGAATTCTATTCGCCCTTAAGCGCGCATCTCCATAAGTTTGCCACGCGAGATATTCTTTCGGATGCTTGCGAACCAGATCCTTCAGATCGCTGGAAACCTCGTCGATTGCCTTGTTGGCATTGATCAGTTTTACATACCGGCGTAAGGCTGTGGGCAGATCGCCTTTGTTCACGGATTCACGGGCTCGGGTCAGGTCAGCCATTCCCACTTTCTTTGATGATGAAACCGGTCTGGTCGTTTCAGTACGTGGTTTTTTGGGTGGAGCTGGTTTGGAAGGTTTGGATACCCGGGGTGGTTGAACAGGTTTCGTTTCAACGGGTTTGGATATTTCAACGGATTTAACCGGTTGTGGTGTGGGAGCCTGTGCTTTAACTGGAGGTGGTACAACGGGTTCTTCCACCTTTACAGGGGGTGGAGAAATCGTTTCCTCTACTATTGCCGGCTGAGGAAGTATGGATTCTACGATCTCCGTTTTTTTCACCTCAGGAGGAGTTACAACTGGTTGCGCTGGAGGTATAACCGATGAAACGGGAACAGTTTTTTCATCAATTGGACGTTTTACGACCGGTTCGGGTTCAACTTCGCTGACTGGCTCAGGTTGGGTGGATGCTACCGGCATTTCAACTTCTATGGATTTGGGAATATCAACATGTTCCGGCTCTTTTACTTTGGGAGTGACTGCTTCTATGATCTCCTCAACCGTCGGTCCTTCACTTACGGGTTTTGCAATTTCTGGAGGAGCTGCTTCTTCCATCGGGCTAACAAAGAAATCCATAGATGGTAATGCTTCGGGGGTGACTTCCACTTCCGGTTCGACAGGAGTTTCCGGAATAGTTATTTGTTCTTCAGGTTGTATCACCTCTGGTTGAACTGCTTCAGGTTCTTCAAATGGGCTGACAACTTCAGGCTGGGAGACTGTTTCAGAAGCAGGGGGTTCTATTGGAGGGATAGAAGCCGCAGGGGGTTCTGTTGGAGGGATTGAAACTGCAGGTTCCTCTTTTTCCGATTCAACGGTCCGGAATTCGTCGAAAGAAGCTGCTTGTGATAAACCCGGGATTTGATCATGGGAAATTTCAGGCGTTGATTCAGTAACCAGGGGATTGGTGGTGAAAGGACTGTCTGCCTCTTCACGAAGCATGGCAGCGAGATCTGCTGGAAGGCCATCAGCCGGCGCTGCTTTACTTATGTCCATTTCTTCTTCATGTTCCGCCATGTCTTCCGGCATTACCAGATTGTCAGTCAATGGGGCACGATCTGCGTTCATGAAGTCAACTGGTTGAGAATCAAGGAAACTGAGATCGGGTTTTTCCTCCTGCGAAGATGGCTCTTCTGGGGCAACTGATCCAACTGATGGTGGTTCAGCCTGCCCGGTCAAAAAGTCCAATCGGGATGATTCCTCCGAAACCCCCGCAGATGATTCGGGTGTGAGTTTCCCTTCGGCATGTACATCCTGCGCGAAAACGTCCGGTCTCGCTGCAGTCAACCAGTCAGGTGGTGGTTGGTGAGTAACAGGAGATTCAGATTGAATGGGAGCTGTATCACCACCGGTATCTTCCGGAGTGAACAACCAATCCGGTACGTTGGGTACAGACATGGGCGTTGTTGATGAAGCAGGTTCTGGATGTGCTTCGTTTTCCTCTCTTAATTGGACCATCCAATCCGGTGTGCCTTCAGACTCCGGAGCATTTTCTTCGGTTTTTTTCGGCTCTTCAAATAACGCCTCGATATCACTGCCAAGATTTTCTTTTTTCAGCCAATCAGGTTGCTCACCAGTAGATGTGTCTTTTCGAAGTTGTTCCAGGTATTGCTCAATTTCCTCTGTCGGTACTTCTTCGGATTCGGCTGCTGGTTTCTCAAATTCAGGTTGAGGTGGTTGATATTGGTTTTCCAACGCAGTTGAATCACTGTAGGCGTCAGCCTGTACCGGTGTTTCTGGAATGAAGTCCTGACGAAAATCTTCAACGGCTTGTTGATCTACCGGAGGTTCTTCTGATGTTTCAGCGGCTGTCCTCATCCAGCCTGGCATTTCTTTTTGAGGTGGGGTGACTGGTTTCGCTTCATCGCCACTTTCAATCGGAACAGGTTGGGTTGATTCTCCCGTTGGAACAAAAGGACTTTCAGGCAGAAGACCGGGCAATATCTCTACATTACTGGAAGGAGGGACAAAATCAGACGCAGGTGGTTCATCAACCGTCTGTGGAGCAGCGCCTTCACCCTGGAGATTCCTAAGAAATTCCAGATTTTCTTCACCGGTCTGTAATACTCCCGTTTCACCGGGAACCCGCAAAGGAGCGGTGATTGCATCCGATGACGCAGCGGGTGGTTCTGATGCCAGGGCTTTCAGCCATTCCGGAATATCACCCGGTTCTGCCGCCGGGATGGAATCCCCCGGTACGGCGAGAAACGGATTTGGCGCAGATGATTCATCATCTGAAGCCGGATATTGAGAATTCTCATCGCCTAGCGGATATTCATTAGGGTTATTGTTAGTTGTCATAAGTTTTCCAGAAGTGAATCCAGTATTTGGGTTGGCTGGCGTTGAGCCAGAGGAGTTACCCATATTTTGCTCCATTTTAAACGATGGAGCTGGCAGGTTTTCCATCCATGATGGTTTCTGTTCTTCAAACTTCTCTCCTGCAAATTCCTGTTCCGTTTGCCATCCCGTGGCAGAAGCCGAGGATGGTAGTTGGTTTTCAGTTGCCTGTCTGAATGCGTTGAACGACGATGACTGTTCAAATTTTGCACTTACAGTTGCAGTTTTTAGGCCTAAATCTTCGGGGATTTCAATAAAAACTTCTTCTTCATTTACAACATCCGGATCAGGTTGGGTTGGACTGGTAAATTCGTAATAAGGGTCGAGCTCCTTTAAACGCAGTTGAATAGCCTGTGCTTCTTCGATTTTTGTTGATGTAGACCGGTTTTAGAATAGTAGACGGTTAGCTGGATAACAGTATGGCAATTCGGCAAGGACCTTTTCACATATTTCCAGCGATTCGTCTTTCTTACCAGACAATAATAAAGCTTCTGCCTTTAATATTTTAATATCCATTCTAGTTGGGTCCTCAGTCAGAATGGATTGGATTTCATTGAGCGCCTGTGGAAGCATATCACCGCGCATATACATGCGGATAAGACTTCCCCTGGTCAAGTGGACACGGGGGGCATCAACTCCATCACGTTGTTTATACAACCGGCGGAGTTCATTTTGAATAGCCGTATTGGATGATTGTGATTCAAATGCCCTTTCCATGTGCCAGATTGTACCTTCAAGGTTGGTCTGTTTTTCGCGCAACAGGCTCATACCCAGATTGGCAATGAAATCATCTGGTACAAACGAAAGAACCTTCTTAAATGCATCCTCTGATTTATCGTATTCGCGTAGTTCCAGGTGGGCTTTACCCATTAACCGGTGGGTTTCCAGACAACGGGGGTATTTTTCCAGAATACGCTGACAGTGTTCCAACGCTTCTTCCGAACGGTTGTCATCAATAAGCCGTTCGATCTCCCGGTTATAGGCCCGGAGTGGGATTTTTTCCATAAAAAACATGTCCTCCCAATAGCCTAGTATGCATCAAAGGATTATTTAATGCAAGAAAAATACCATAAAAAGGAACGCAGATCATTTCGCGTTCCTTTTTTTATGGAAAAGATGTTTGTTTTTTTGTGGGAGAAAAATAGAATGACAGCTCTTGAATCACTCTCCCAGGTAATCCCGCAGGCGGCGGCGGATAGTGGGGTGGCGTAGACGGCTCAAGGCTTGAGCTTCAATTTGCCGTACACGTTCACGGGTAACACCCATTTTACGTCCCACTTCTTCAAGAGTGTACGCCTGTCCATCGAGCAAGCCATAGCGCAACTGCAAAATCCGGACTTCGCGGGGTGGAAGTGAGTTCAGAACATCTTCCAAGTGTTCTTTTAGTAGATTATACGTTGCTGTGTCATCTGGTGGAGGAGCTTCGTCGTCTTCAATGAAGTCACCCAGAACAGAATCTTCTTCATCATCGGTTGGGGTTTCCAGGGACAGTGGCCTGCGGGCAACCTGGATCATATTCTCCACTTTTTTTGGAGGAACTTCCAGTGCATCCGCCAATTCTTCCACAGATGGTTCACGACCCAATCTCTGGGTCAACTGGTGTTGAACACGTAGCAATTTATTGATTTGGTCACCCATATGAACTGGAACGCGAATGGTCCGTCCCTGGTCGGCGATTGCGCGGGTGACTGCCTGCCGGATCCACCAGGTTGCATACGTGCTGAATTTATGGCCTCTGCGGTAATCAAATTTTTTGGTAGCCCGAATGAGACCGATGTTCCCTTCCTGGATCAAATCAAGAAAAGGTACTCCGCGCCCCATGTATTTCTTTGCTACCGAAATTACCAGACGTGAATTTGCCGTGATCAAATGCTCACGGGCAGCCCATCCATCTTCAATCAGATGCCGCAATTCCATACGCCGACGGCTGCTTACATTACCTCGAGCCAATTCTTCACGGGCCATACGGCCGCGTTCAATCCGTTGAGCCAACTCGACTTCTTCTTCCGCCGTAAGCAACGGAACCCGACTGACTTCCTTTAAATAAAGGCCAATTGTGTCATCTGTATCAATATTGGCCAGATCATCAAGAAACGCAGATTGCGCCTGGTCTTCTTCACCGGCTTCTTCTTCAAGCGACAGATCATCATCAGCCGGTTCTTCGATCGCAGAAGGT
>CAYRHB010000085.1:0-16334 GCA_964424035.1 uncultured Leptolinea sp. | reverse complement strand
GACATTTCTATTTAGCCAATAATAGGACATTTCTACTTAGCCTTGACAGCATGAATATCAGGAAATGAAAATCAATTTCAATTCCATAACTAATTAAATCATGGAGTTGAATGTGGTTGCCGGTAAAGAGGAAAGGTGTTTTTTGAATGCGGCAACCTCATCAAGCTGGAACCGCAGTCTCATTTCCAACGCTTTCTTTTCTATTTCATTGACCGGGTGACTCGCAATTTCCAATCTATACAGGTCATAATCATGAGACGGGATCATGATCTTACCGGATGCGGATAACCACTCCAATCCCGTTTTCACTACATTTTCTGTACTATTCATTGCCTGTGCCAGATCAGTCAGGCTGGCCAGACCTTCACGGTGGCTGACTGCGTATTGGACAAGACCAGCCAGGTGCCGGAGGAAGATCCCGGTTGTAATATTCCCCGTCTGACTGAATACCAGGATGATCTTTTCCGGTGCGGTTTCGTGGATCACGTTTTGAAGGATCTGGCTGGAGGGAGGAATGGAATCAAGGATCAACGTTTTCACCCGGTGCAAACCACAGCGTCCAGAAAAATCCGGATTATCCATCGGAGGTGGTTCCCTGAAAACCAGGAACGAGGTCTGCGCCTGGCCACTTAAAACTCTTGATAGAGAGTCATATTCAAGACGAAGATCGATAATCCGGTTTGTATCCGGGGTCAATACCTCAACCTCCGGCTCTTTACAGGGATGGAAATCTATCCAAATGGCTTCAAGGGTGGTTTCGCCTTTATGGGTATTGGTCTTTAAAGAATAAGCGAGGTCAAAAATTCCTCCCGGAATACGGCTTTCTTCCGTATTCCACCATTTGGAGGGAAAGGAATTTCCGGTCTCATCCTCCAATTGAAGTTGAAAATGTTCACGGGTCCGGCCAAGAGATTTTTTTGAGATGATCCGATTATTTCTGGAGCAAAAAACCAGGGGAGGATTCGCATTGCCAAAAGGTGCCAATTGATTTATCTCCTGATAAAACTCGGAGGAGATATTGCTGAAGGATAATTCCGCGTCAATTTCCAATACGGCTGGTTTTTCCGGATCAAACCCTTGATCAAGAACATGCCTGTATATTTTGTGTTTGACCGAGGGTGATTGATCCAAAGAAAAAGAAAGTCCGGCAGCCATGGGATGACCACCAAAACCGCCGAGATATTCTGAGGCTGAGGCAATGGCTGCGGTGATATCAACCCCCTCGACGGACCGTGCAGAACCTTTTAAAATGCCGTCCGGCGATTCGGATAATACGATGGCAGGACGATTGAATTCCCTGGCCAGTTGTCCGGCTGCAAGACCCAACACACCGCCTGTCCAAGTAGGATTAGAGAGGATGATGACCGGTTGATCGATTGCATCTCTTTGGCGTTGAAATTGATCCAGTGCTGCCCGGTACACCTGATCACTCAACCACTTCCTATCGGCGTTAATAGTATTAATGTGCTCGACCAGATCCTTCATCTTGGGTTCAGGCAGAGTGTCCATTAAGAGTTCAACTACCGGATTGGCATCTTCAAGCCGTCCGACAGCATTTAAACGCGGCGCGATTGAATAACCGATAACCTGTTCGTCGATCGTCTGTTGACCAACATTACCGGCATTGCTGAGAGCCTGGATGCAACGGCGCGGTTTTTCTGACAGTTGCTTCAATCCGAGTTGTGTCAGCAGACGGGAATCGCCCCTGAGAGGTGCCATATCTGCAATCAATCCAATGGCAGCCAGGTCAATACTTTCCAAAGCCAGACCTTCCCGGTCCAATAATCTGCAAACAGCCAGCATTAATTCAAATGCCACCCCGCTTCCAGAAAGAGAACCCAGGGTATGACCATCGATCAAACGATGCGGGTTTATACACGCCAGGGCAGGCGGCAAATTTTCGGGCAGAGCATGGTGGTCTGTAACAATGACATCCACACCGTGATGCATGGCATACGCAATGGACTCAAATTCAGAAATGCCTGTATCGCAGGTAATCAACAGTTGGATATTGTTTGTCAGAAAATTCTTGAGAGAACCCAGAGATATGCCATGTGACTCTTTTCGACGATCGGGTAAATGGTAAACCGCCTCCGTTCCGAGTTTACGAAAGCATTCGACCAGAATGGCGGTTGCAGTTTGCCCATCTACATCAAAGTCTCCCCAAATGCCAATCCTTTCACGCGAATTTATAGCTTTGATCACCCGGTCGGCAGCAATCTTCATATCCGGCAATTCATTCGGATCTGACAAATTGAGCGGATCGGGTTTTAGAAATTGGTCCGCCGCGACTGTAGTGAGAAATCCCCGTTGAACCAGATACGAAGCCACGGTTGTGTTATTCCCGAGATGTTTCAATAATTCTCCGGGGATGTTTTCAGGTGGACGGAATACCCATTCTTTTTCCATCTGATTAGAATGCAATCCCTTCAATCTCGTCGAAGTTGATATCAAGAGATATTTCTTCCGCGAACTCGTCTTCTTCCAGGTCGTTCAAATCACCGGCTGAAATTCCGCGCTCACATAGCGAGCGGTACCGGCAGAAGCGACATTTCATTTCATCAGATGTCAAAGGAAAGATGTCAAGCTGCATACGGGTGATCTCATTGACCAATCGTGAAAGCATTTGATGTGTCTTTTCCAGCCACTCAGGATTAAACGAAAGTTCAACTGATCTTTCGGGGTAAGCGGGATACCAGTAGATCATGCTTACATCTTCCGGCCTAAATGGTTTGTAATCGGTGAGAAGGCTTCCAGTGGATATGACCATGTACGGGTAAACAAGGGATTGTATCCGGTTGGTCACGAATGCCTGTCTGGGGGGCTTATGAGATGTTTTCCAATCAACAATGATGGCTTTTTCCCCTTTTTCCACAGCCAGCAGATCAAGTTTCGCGGACAGCCGGAAATTGTTGAAAGGCATGGAAAGATCAATTTCCGGACGTTTTATTTCCGGTAGATCTTTAGGAGAATGGGTCAGGAACGCATTCCACCAGGTCACCAAATCTGGATCTGACACAAAACGTGATATTTTTTCTTCCGGAATCCCCAGATAGAATTGGTGGACCATCTGATGAAATCTTGATCCAAGGCGGATAAGACGATCGTTTTCCTCGATCGGTTCGCTGATGGGAGCTGGCCAGGCTATTTTCAACAGATATTTCAATTGGAATCGCCGTGGGCAGTCCACGAAATCTTGCAGGTTGTTTTGCGTGAAAACGAAATCAGGTGAGAGAGTCATTCAAATCCCTTTTCACAAAATCGGCAAGTTCTGCCACTGGAAGTGCCATCACCAGGTCATCACGCCGGCCGGTATTCCATGTGATGATCAATTCCTTTCGGGCACGTGTGATCCCCACAAACAACAGGCGTAAGCGCTCAGAGCAATATTTGCGACGGGCTTCCAGTGTGGCAAATCCGGGAGAGGAAAGAAACGCAAGAGGATCCCCTCCGGAAAACTGTTGAAGGCTTTCCACTACCTCAGCAGGCAGGTTGATCTGGTCACGGACGAACCACTTTTCAGATATATACTGGTCATAAGGCTGAAGTGAGGGGAAATCATAATTATTGGCCGACAGCAGATAAACCCTATCCCATTCCAGCCCTTTGGCTTTATGGATCGTGGTGACCAGCACTTTCCCCTTGTATACGTTGGGATCAAATCCCAGGTCTTCATCACTGAACCCGGAGATTTTGGACTGGTTTTTTGCCACCGATTCCAATTCAGCAGAAAATTCACCCAGCCCCCATAATGGATTGACGCGCGACATATGTTCCAGTATTGAAGCGATCTTTTGAGACAAAGCCAGGTCAGAAGGTTCAGTGAAAAGATCTTGCGCTATGGTCAACACCAGTTGATCTATGGGTAGTAGAGTAGCTTCCATCCAGCGTTCCACGTAATGTTGAAAATCATCCAATTCATTGACCAGCAAAGAGGAAAGGTTTGTGCTTGAAGCCAGAGTTTTCCAATCCTGGGTCGGGGTGGGCGCAAGGTATAGCTCCAGAGGGTCGAATTTCATGAGCGTCCGTGATAGTAATTTCAGGCTTGAATCATCCTCATCATCCGGATGACTGAATTTATGGCACAGTTCGAATACTTCCACAAGGGTCCGGCGGGACGGTTTTTGAAGAAATTTCAAACAGAGTGATAGCAATTCAGCTGTTTTACGCGTACTGCGGCTGACTTTTAGTAGCTCCACCGGTTGGATTCCAATGGAGCGTAATTGGTCTGCCACAGTACCACCACGTTCGTTGCTGCCTACCAGTATGGCAGCCGTTTCCTCTGGATGAAGGGATAGCCAATTTTTTACGTTATTACAGATCTTACGAATTTCCTCATCCGAGTCATACCGCCGGGTATCAATATAGACGTTATGCGGAGAATCCAGTGGATTGGGCTGCGGGTCATTCGGATCAGTGGGCCGGATCAACGGTTTTACCAGAGCGTCCTGTAATTCTTCCACCGGATGACTGGACTGAACCCATTCGATCAGGTGGTTGGCAACCCTGATGATCCGACGGGCTGACCGGCCGGAGTTGGGAAGCTCCCTGGAAATAACATCCGGTTCCTTGAGAAAGTTAACCAGGAACTTTGGGTCTGCCGTGGTGAATGTTTCATAGATCGCCTGGTTCGGATCACCAACCCGAACCCAATTCCCGGACTTGCTCGATAAAAGCCGTAGAATGGATTCCTGCATGCGGCTGCTGTCCTGGGCTTCATCCTCCAGGATATAAGGCCAACGGTGTTGAAGCCTGCCTAGATAATCCGGATCGGTTTGCAGACAGCGTAACGATAAGCGGATCAGATCATCGAAATCCACTGCTCCGCGCATGTTCAAAGCCAATTGATAATCCGAATAAATGTCAGATACCATTTGCAGCAATAATGATTCTGAAGCAGCCGCCTGATCGGCAATGGTTTGCGGGGTGAGACCGAGGTCTTTCGCCTGCCGGAGGAAATCATAAGCTATGGTCACCAATAACCGTGACCATCCCTGTGATGCTTTATAGGCATCTGCTTCCGGTTTCGTCCAAATCTCTTCAAAATCCGGATGTCCACGCCGCCAGGAATCCACCTTATCCTGTAATATTCGAGTTGCCTCGTTTTCATCCAGTATCCTGAAATCCGCAGGCAACCCGGCCAATTCAGGTCTGTCACGAACGATATCATTTGCCAGTCCATGGAGGGTTCGAACACGGTATCCATAATTTCGGGGCAATCCGGCTTTTATCGTGAACTCGCTGATGCGTCGGGAGAAATTATCTACCGCGCTATTGACCAGGGTCACGATAAGGATTTCTTGATTGTCCTGCAAAACATTCCGCTGGATCAATTCAGCAGCCAGATAAGACAGCGTGAATGTCTTTCCACTTCCTGGAACCGCAGAAACACCCATCTTCCCGGATGTATATGAGAGCACATCAGCCTGTGCCTTGCGCAATTCAGGCATCATGGATGGTCAATCCTCCGGGGTTGTAACGCAAAAAGCGGTTTATAGCCTGCAATAATGGACCACGGGGTTCATTACCCTGCTCATCCACCTCCATCAGGTATAGATGAATGATACCGGTGCATCGATTGATCAAACCGCTGGCGTGGGCTACAAGCGAGTTTTGATTGTGTGCCAATTCCTCGGCATCGGTCCATTTGGAATCCGGGGGCCAATGCCGGCTGAGGACAACCGGATGAGTGAGCGGCTGGTTCAGCCTTTCCCACCAACCCATGTTGCCGGGATCCAACCAGAATTGGTGTTTGCAGGATCGATTGCGCATCAGGTATGTAAAAGCCGGTGATAAAAGAACTGCATCCGGCCTTTCATCCTGCCAGGAGGGAAGGTACTGAGCACCGGTAATACCGGCTTCCAATAATTGAAGATATTCCGCCCCGGTGAATTCAATCGAGTCTGTTGATTGGATCACAGATGAAAATTCCCTCGCGGATTCGATCAAGCGTTCAGTGGAGTCGGCCATATCATACACATGGTGGAATCCAAATCCCTTCTGCGAAAGGATCTCTCCGAAACACCGGCTGAAGAATTCTGGAAGACCCTGTGGTTCAGCCAGCCGGGATTCTGAAAGCCATTTGCGGAGAATTTCATACCTTTCTCCCAACTGGTATGTAATGCGTTCCGCCATTTCGGGATTTAGTTGTGAGAACGGGTTTAGGACCTCGCCATCCGGTTTGCGGGAGAGCATTGTTCCTGCAAGCATATCCGCCCGGATGAGGTCCAATCCATCAATGGCGGTCATTAACGCTGAACGGAATTCAAGTGGATGAACCTTCAGTTTCCATTGCGGATATGCCAGTTTTGCCAGGGTGAATAAACACCGGACAGCCGGTTCGTTGCGCAATTCTCTTCCCGGCCGGTGGGTGGTCAGTTGGATACCTTTCTTCTCCAGCCGGATCTGAAGGGAGAAACGCAAAGAATCAGAGACAAAAGGGGAAAGAATAACAATGTCACCGGGTAGTATCCCGGATTCGATTTGATCTTCAATACCATCCACAACGCTATCCAGCATTTGTGGATAGAAGCGGCTGTAGGTCAACTCAACATCAAGTAGTTTGACAGGGGCATCTGCGCTGGAAATTGGTTCCATTCGAATATTCTTTGAAAGATGCCGACGGAAATCCACTAATGTGTGTGGAACAAGTACCGGTTCAAAAAAGCGGATTGACTTTTCCGCGAAGCTCGAAAGTGATGCGGCGGAGATTGGATCGGCTCCCAGAAAGGACCTGTAACCGGCAGATTCATCCTGTATGATCAGAGAGGATTCAAATCCGGATAGCCAATCTCTTACCATATCATGCGCGACGGGATAATCTTCTTCCATATTGTCATATATGAGATGACGATATTTACTTTGCAGGTATTGCCGGACAATATCTTCTTTCCATAATACTCTGGACAACAATTCAAGCTGCAGTGAAAAATCCAACAGGGAATTCTCCAGGCAGAATTTTCGGAACCGAATGGCGCAATCCTGAGCCTGGTCAAAGAAGCGCGCATCTGCCTGGCTGCCGTTCCATGCTGATCGTAAACGGTGGGCAATCTCATCCAGTGGAAATCCAACAACCGCGGTTTTGTTCAAGTTGTCGAGTATCTGACTGTAAAGGCGCAACGGTTCAATGGCTATTCCATCGAAATAACCCTGCTCCCTGAGAGGATCGACGATCAGGCTCAGGTAATACTGGGTGGTTTCAACTGTAAGAAAGCGCGGTTCATGTTCGGGATGGGTGAATTCAGCCGCATCACAGATTAAAGGCCAGAACAGTTCATCGAGCCGGCGTGCCAGTCCTCCAATGGTCAATACGGGGAGCCTTCCGCCGGGTGGAAGATCGGGTTTTGAACTTATGAGCGTATAAGGCCTTCCCAGTGGCCGCTGGGGGACAAGAATAAGTATCGAATCAGAAGGAATCCCATTGGAAATCAGGTTTTCAACACGGGCGACAGCAGCCGTGGTTTTTCCTGTACCGGCTTCACCGTGTAGAAACACTTGTGATTGAGTGGGAAGATCCCGTATGGCACATTGTGGTGGTGATAGTTCCATGAAAATGTCGCTGTATTTAAATCTTTCTTCTTCAATCTGGGAACATGTTTATATATGGATAAAAACCATTCTCCGAAATGGAATTCGGAAAAGAATATTACTACTGGTTCCAGAAGGCAATCTCTTCCACCCTGACAGTGAAATTGGGTGTTCGCGAACTGGCAATGTACGCTCCAAACAAGCCTTCATCCATAAATGTATCATCAGTTGTTTCCTGTAGCAATTTCCCATTGAAATACAGGGCAATCCGATTGTTCTGGACCAGCACACCAACCCGGTTGACTTGATTCCCGCCGGCATTGATGGCAGGATGATTTGTCCAGGGAATCAATTCGCCTTTCTGTGAAAAGACCTTGAGCGCAAATCTTCCATCACAGGTCACCCCGTAAAAATAACCGTCTTCATAATCCGGCGCACGAAACACCAACCCGTAGCGATCTGCTCCAGAGCATTCTCCGACTTTGAATGTTGCTTCCAGGTAGTAATTCCTTGGTTTGAGGTATGACAGGCTCCAACTTGTCCAATCTGGATTCTTGGATGTTAAAACAAGATCCCCATTTTCGTAAACAAAACGGATATGCTCATTATCATCCTGATAAAAATTCTGGTTGGGTTTATCAAATGTTTCTTTCCAACTTGGTGTGCCCAACCGGAAACGGGGATCATCGGGTGACAGGGTGGATGTCTGAGTAATTGTTGGAGTAGGGGGTTCAGTTTCTGTTGGTGCAGGGGTTTCCGTATTTGGAGGAATCAGGTCTATGGTGGTTTCTGTTTGAACGATTATGGGGGATGCGGTGAGTTGCTCACTGACCCGGGTGGCAACAGTATTACCACGCTGGGTATTTAGAGCCCCGAAGAAATTACAACCAACCAACAGGAAGACAATTCCTGAAATCATCAATATCTTTTTCATTCGAGGTTTTCCCTTTTTGTTTTTATAATTATAGTTAGTTATTGAAGGCTCTGAAACGGTACACTTAAAATAGCTTTAAATTGATGCAGTAGTTATATGAATTTCCTCCAAACAGGATTTTCATTTTTCTTTATCTGAGGATTGACCTTTTTGAATATGTGGATATGGAGTATAAGGGGAGTATGAAAACCCTGGTAGTTCAGCTTGATCGGTTGGAAGATAATGGTTCCATCCGTGACAAAGTTATATGGGGAAAATCAAGCCGGGTATTGCTTGTCTGGCCGGTCAATTATAGTGTTTTAAATCGGAAGGTGGACCTGGTTTCGATCAAGCGCATCTGTACATCGCAGGGTTCTCGACTGGGGATTGTGTGTGATGATCCCGATGTGATCGCGGAAGCCGAAGATCTGCAAATACCTGTATTCAATTCTGTGAATCAGGCTATGAGAAAAGGTTGGGATAGACGCCGGTCCAGGAAACAGGCCAACCCTCAGTCACCTGATGTGGATTCCCGGGGCGGTATTGAAGAAATCCGGCAGAGGAATGGATTGGTCAAAAGCAATCCGCCACTTTCATTTCCTGTTCGACTGACACTGCTCATTTCGGCACTGGTATTGGTTGTGATTGCGGGTTTGATTATCCTTCCATCTGCTACCGTCCGAATCTATCCATTGGGTCAGGCCCGGGAAATGAATGTGCAGTTCATTGCCCATGGGTCGGAAACTGGAACTGCCGGACCTGATACACTACCAGCCAGAGTTGTGGAAATTACAGTTGAAGCAGCGACCGGGCAGCCTGCCACAGGATTCCTCCCGGTGGCTGATGCAAAGGCGAATGGAATTTTGACCATATCCAATACAACAAACAGCGAGATCACGATCCCGCCGGGTACGATTGTTATGAGTAATTCCACACCTCCGGTTCGATACCAGATCACTCAGATGACAATGCTGCCCCCGCAGGCTTTAACAACCGGAGTGCCCTTTGAGGCCATATATGGAGGAAAATCCGGCAATGCGGAAGCAGGCGCCATTAACCGGATTGATGGTGAATTTGGCCTTCAACTTGAATTGAGTAATCCTGAACCGGCGGCAGGTGGAACGGATAGAAAAATTCCAGCACCTTCTCAAGATGATATTCTGGCAGTAAAGAATGATCTACGCAGATTGCTCCTACAAGAGGCGGAACGAAAAATTTCATCAGAATTGATGGATGATGAGATCTTGCTTCCGGCGACGATAAAAACCGGCAAAATACTGGAAGAACAAACCCAACCGGAAGCAGGACATGCTGGTAGTACAGTCAATATTAAACAGAAAGTCATGGTTTCTGCCATGGTCATAGACCGAAAGAATTTGACCGAAAAAGCTCAGGCGATTCTAGAAGCCAACCTTGTATTGCCCGGATGGAAAGAGGCTGAAGACGAACCGGTAAGTGTACAAATCCTTTCCCAGGAATATGACAATCTGACCAACACAGTGAAAGTGAATACCCTGATCAAGGGAAGAACTGTACCGATAGTGGATACGGATTCAATCCGCAGCGCAATTTTGGGAAAAAGCATGGATGCCGCAGCAACTTTGATTGCAACCAGAGTTATCAGTGAAAAGCCGACTGAATTTATCACCTGGCCAATTCAACTTCCAATATTGCCTATGCTTGAAACAAGGATCAAGGTTACTATTCCATAATGAATATTCTGGGGATTGATCTGGGTGCAAAGCGAATTGGTCTGGCAACCGGCAGCCTGGAGGCAAAACTAAGCCGTCCATTGATGGTAATTTCCCATATCTCACGCCAGAAAGATATTGAGAAAATTTTGCATGTTATAAAAGAGCATCATATTTCAGAGGTTGTTATCGGGATCAGTTACCAGGAAAACGGTTTACCCAATTCCATGGGCAGGCATGCACAGAGTTTCCGAAAGGATCTTGAACGGATATCCGGTCTACCGGTTGTCTTTTGTGATGAGAGCCTTTCAACGAGGCAAGCCAGAGATCAGGCGATTATGACCGGGATCTCCAGGAAAGACCGGCGGGGACATCTGGATGCATCCGCTGCCGCCATAATTCTGCAATCCTATTTTGACAGCCTCACAGATGAATCCAAATCATATGACAAATGATAATCCCAGAACTTCCCGAAATTATTTACTTCGGTTGATCGTTATCGTTTTTTTCTTTTGCCTAGCTGGCATAATTTTTCTTGGAATTGAGCTTTTGGAACAGCAGTCCCGGGAACTTATTGGGAATCCAGACCCTGCTTTAGGCACATCGAGACGTCTCTATTACGATGTTTTATTCTTCCTGGAACAGGGAACCATCCTACAGCCCAATACATCTGAAGGTGATACGGCAATTGCCATTCAATGTGATCAACCTCTTAATCAGGTGATCTCCAATCTGGCAGACAACGGGATAATTCCAGATGCCGCGTTATTCAGGAAAATGCTGATCTATACTGGTGCCGACCAGCGAATATTGCCGGGAAAGTATTTGATCCCTGCCGGGAGTACCATGCTTGATGTCGCCAATTTATTACAGGATTTGCATTCAAGTCTGATCGATTTCTCCATTCTTTCCGGTTGGCGAATAGAAGAAATAGCCCAGGCACTACCTACATCGGGATTGTCAATCTCGATGGATGATTTCCTGCAAAAAGTAAATCAACCAGTAACGGATCCTGACCTGTTTGACCCGGGAATGATATCCCACGAAGGTTACTTAATGCCCGGTTTATATACTCTCCGGAGGGATACCACAGTTGATGAATTGATAGGTGGATTTATTTCCCGATTCAAACTATCTGTTACAAAAGACATGCGCGATGCATATTCGACTCAGGGATTATCGACATATCAGGCTGTAATACTTGCCTCGATCATACAAAGGGAAGCTGTATTGGATGAAGAAAAACCGCTGATCGCTTCGGTTTTTCTCAACCGGTTGAAAAACAATATGCAATTACAAACTGATCCAACGGTGCAGTATGCCCTGGGTTTTTCAGCGGATTATGGTTGGTGGAAAAGCCCCTTGAGTTTTCAAGACCTGGAGATCATTTCCGCCTATAATACTTATATGATCAGTGGATTGCCACCTGCACCCATCTCGAACCCGGATATCACATCATTAAAAGCAGTGGCTTTCCCGGAAGAATCAACATACTTTTATTTCAGAGCAGCTTGCGACAATTCAGGTAGGCACGTATTTTCGGAGACTATGGAAGAACATTCTATGAACGGATGCTCAGAATCCGGTTCATAAAAACTCTGGAGGAAAAATGGATGTATTGGGCCTGGATATTGGTGGATCAGGAATCAAAGGCGCACTCATTGATGTCGCCACCGGTTCATTAACTAGCGAGCGGTACAGGATGCCAAAAACTGATGAAGGTCGCCCGGACTATGTAGCCAAAGTGATTGGTAAAATCGTCAAGCATTTTTCTTATAGTGGTGTCCTGGGTGCGGGTTTCCCGGCAGTTGTTCATCATGGTGTGGCCTATTCTGCCGCGAATGTTGATAAAAGTTGGATCGGATCTGATGTAAGCAAATTGCTCAACAAAGCTACGGGATGTAAATGCTATGTACTCAATGATGCCGATGCGGCGGGTATGGCCGAGATGGAATTCGGAGCAGGTCATAAATACAAGAAAGGTGTGGTGATCATGTTAACGGTTGGAACCGGAATCGGGTCCGCTGTTTTTATTGATGGAAAATTGTTTCCCAATACTGAACTTGGTCATCTCGAAATCCGTGGAAAAGAGGCCGAACGCCGGGCTTCAGACGCTACCCGGAGCCGAAAGAAATGGACCTGGGAAGAATGGGCAATGCGTTTTCAGGAAGTGATCAGTACATACGAGCAACTTTTTTCCCCGGATGTATTCATTATTGGCGGTGGAGCAAGCAAGTGTTTTAATGAATATGGTAAATTCCTGCGCTCACGGGCTGAAATCATTCCCGCACAGTTGCTCAATCAAGCCGGACTGGTGGGGGCGGCTGTTTATGCGTATCGCAGTGACACCATGTTGAGATCTTCACATGGATAATTTGATGAAAAAGTAAAGGTTTCTGATTAAAGGACTATTCCGCCCCGTGTCATGGCGTCAACTGACTCAAGGGCGGTTTTTATTTCATCCATTGTGATTGGATTTCCGTCTAACTTTCTGAGCATTCCCTGGTTTATCTGATCCTCAGCCACTGCCAGTATGGATGATTCCTTGCGACGGGCTTCCTGAGCCAGTTTCGTCCCGGCTTGATACCCTATAAGTGGATTGAGGGCTGTGACCAGGATGGTATTGCGTTCGAGCCAGTACCGACAGCGGTCGGGGTTGGCCTGAATACCTGCTACACAACAGTCAGTAAAAGCGCGGATGCCATTGATCATAATATGCATCATCTCGAACAGGTTATAGCCGATCAAGGGCATCATCACATTCAACTCAAGCTGCCCGGCTGCTGTTGCCATGGCTACTGCCTGGTCCATGGCAATCACCTGGATCATTACCATATTCAACATTTCAGCCATAACCGGATTGACCTTCCCCGGCATTATGCTGGAACCAGGTTGTACCGCCGGCAGGTGAATCTCATCAAGCCCGCTGGCTGGCCCGGATGATAGTAGGCGGAAATCATTTGCAATACGCGAAAATGTCAACGCACAGGTTCGCAGTGTGCTTCCAAAAGCGGCCAGATCAGCCATGGATTGCATGGATTCAAATAGATTTTCTGAAAGTACCAAGGGTTTTCCCGTAATCCCAGACAACTCGGAAACCATGCGATTGGCATATTCCGGATGAGCATTCAATCCTGTCCCTGCGGCTGTTCCACCGATTCCAAGGCGCATTAATCCACTGGAGGATTGTTGAATCCGGATGCTGTCGTGAGCAATGGCTGCTGCATAAGCTCCAAATTCCTGCCCAAGCCTTATTGGAACCGCATCCTGTAGATGCGTCCGTCCGGATTTTATTATCGAGTCAAATTCAACAGATTTTTTCACAAACGCATCAGTAGCATTTTGAAGAATCGTAATGAGTTCATCCAAACGCCAAAGGCATCCCAGCCGGATGGCGGTTGGGATCACATCGTTGGTAGATTGGGCCATGTTCACATGGT
This sequence comes from uncultured Leptolinea sp., assembly GCA_964424035.1. Lineage (GTDB taxonomy): Bacteria > Chloroflexota > Anaerolineae > Anaerolineales > Anaerolineaceae > Leptolinea. The sequence goes on along the minus strand of CAYRHB010000085.1, from coordinate 2,763 downwards.
CATTTGGATGCACTTCTAGTTCAGAATTCATTTCACCCAAAATCCGGTTAGCCAACGCAGCAATAACCTCATTCATATTCATATGGTGGCTTGTACCGGCACCCGCTTGATAGGGATCGACAACAAATTGATCGTCCCACTTCCCGCTCATTACGTCCAGTGCGGCTTCCTGAATCGCATTTGATATGGCAGGTGAGAGAAGACCCACATCGGCGTTTACCCGGGCTGCTGCCAGTTTAATCGCAGCTATTGACCAGATGAAAGCGGGTCGGGGAGAAAGCCCGCTTATTGGGAAGTTTTCTACTGCCCGCTGGGTTTGAGCCCCATAGAGTTTATCAAAAGGTACTTTAACCTCGCCCAGGGAATCTTTTTCAAGCCGAAATTCTGTTGTTCTATCCATTCCACCCGTCCATCATGGTTTTATGGTTTGTATTCTACCCTTAAGTTGACTGAAAGAAAAAAGCGGACCTGAAATGGTCCGCTTTCTGTGTCTACAAATATTGATTCTTAAGCTGCCGTATATCCTGGACCTTCTCTGAAGTATTCCGCATTTTTTTCAATGGCCGGTGTCAGATCGATCACTTCCCCGGCTGCAAGTTTGCGTGTAGCTTCCATATGGACAGGTTCACCATCATGGTTCCTGCCATTATAGACATCTTCAAATCCCGGTGTACCTTCAGGCATGGAAACAATTTCACCACCCTTGGCAGTAAAAGCTACAGGAACCTCAGTGTCATAGTAGATGGCTGAATAAGGACATTCCGGGGCACAGGCATCACAATCAATGCAGGTTTCTGGGTCAATATAAAAACCAGGGTACTGGTTTGCCGGTTTTCCGGGAACGATACATTCAACCGGACATACCGTCGCGCATCCGCCTTCCCGAAGGCAAAGACTGGTGATTACGTGCGCCATATTTCCTCCATTTTGTCGATGTCATTAACCAAGGAATCGTTTTTCCACTACATCCCAGTCTACCACATTCCAAAATGAAGAGAGATAGTCGCCCCGCCGATTCTGATAGTTCAGGTAATAGGCATGTTCCCAGACATCAACTGTAAACAGGGGTTTCAAACCCTCCAGCATCGGTGTATCCTGGTTGGGGGTGGATGTGATTACCAGTGAACCATCCTTTTTCTGGCATAACCAGGCAAACCCGCTTCCAAAGCGGCCTAAACCGGCTTTTTCCATTTCCTGTTTGAAATTCTCAAAACTCCCAAACGATTTATCAATGGCTTCCCCAAGTTTCCCTTTGGGGATTCCGCCACCCGGTTTCATTGCGTCAAAATAGAAATTATGGTTGAAAACACCGCCACCATTATTTCGTACGGCTGTGCGGATATCCTCTGGGACTTTTTCAAGGTCGGACAGCAGGGTTTCGAGCGGTTTTGAAAAGAGCTCCGGATGTTTTTCCACTGCAGCATTTAAATTCTTAAGATAGGTCGCATGGTGCTTGGTATAATTGACTTCCATCGTCCGGGCATCTACATGCGGTTCAAAAGCATCAAATGCGTACTTTAATTGTGTTTGTTCATATGGCATAGTAATCCTCCTGAAGTTTGCCGTTTTGATTTGGATAATTAATTTAGACTTGATCTATCCTATTAAAAATTCTAGCCAGTGGAATCCCCTTTGTCAAGCGAAGTACAACCTCTACCGAAAACCCCCGGGATACATTTCATAAAATCACCGGTTTTTATCCTGATAATTGGGATTCTGGCTGTTTCATCCGCCTCATTATTTATCCGGTATGCCCAACGGGAGATGCCATCACTTGTGATAGCGGCACTGCGACTCGGATTGGCTTCTGTAATCATGACCCCCTGGATCTGGCGAAAGCATGGGATGGAGATCAAAACCATTTCCAAAACGGATTGGGTAAAGATCACTGCCGCTGGACTCTTATTGGCATTCCATTTTGCTTCCTGGATCACATCATTGGAGTATACGAGTGTGTCCAGTTCTGTAGTACTGGTCACGACCACTCCCATCTGGGTAGCCCTATTTTCCCCGTTTATACTAAAAGAACGGTCAAGCCGTATGACTATCATAGGACTGGCTGTTGCCATAATCGGGGGAGTGGTTGTAAGTCTGGCCGATCAATGCTCCATTGGGATGACCGGGATAGCCTGCAAGATATCCGATCACGCAATCCATCCCAATGGATTACTGGGGAATATTCTTGCCTTGACTGGAGCTTTATGTGCCGCTTTTTACCTGATAATCGGACGGATGCTTCGAAAAACGGTTGATCTATCAGTATATGTATATTGTATTTTTAGCTGCGCGGCGTTATTTCTTGTTTTCTTTGTCTTTGTTTCAAGGAATTCTTTCTATCCATATCCCATCACAGCTTTCCTCTTCTGTCATGCTCTGGCTGTTTTTCCCCAAATCGTGGGACATACAAGCCTGAACTGGGCATTGGGATATTTACCTGTCGGACTAGTGGCTATTGTTCTTCTAGGCGAACCGGTTGGTTCAACCATACTGGCGGCTATTTTCCTAAAAGAAATTCCCACCGGTATTGAATTAACCGGTGGGATTCTGATTCTTTTGGGAATTTTTCTTGCGTCACGCAGATGACGCTGTTATTTTTTCTTCTTTTTCCCTGTCTGCAATTCCGGGAGCCTGTTATAAAGCCAGTTAATTTCCTTGATACGGTTGACCATATCATCTTAAAGCCCATTATTGGCATGCCCCAAACCCAATTTACACCCCACCGTAGTGGGTAATTAATTTGGGCATTTTTAAAAAGGGGTAAAA
>CAYRHB010000084.1:12479-16457 GCA_964424035.1 uncultured Leptolinea sp. | reverse complement strand
TGATGATAACAACTGTACCTAATGAAGAGTTTTTCGAGTCCCGTGATCAAAACCTGATCACTTTACTGCTGGCCCTGGGGCATAAATGCCCGAAATATTACAAGAAAAATGGGATTGTAACCGTCTGCTTTGACAAAACAGAAACACAGTCCCACGTTGACGCATTCTACATGAACCTACCAATCCCAATGAAAGATGCCCGGAGTTATATTGTGGCCCAAGCTATTTTCCGGTCAATGGTCAAAGAAGCACAGAATGAATGAACCAGCTCCAAAAGAAATTGAGCAAGTTCTGAAGTTGGACTGTGCCATCCTGGGTATCCCAGACACATGGAAGATCAACGTCCTAATGGAAAACCGACCCGGTTACGCTGATAATATTGCCATCACTACTAGCAATCCACGATACATGGTCTCCACAATTGAATTCTCCCCAGATGTGCTTTCGGAAGATATCAATCTCCGCGCGATTCACATTATTCATGAATTGATCCATGTTTCAGCGGCAGAGGTTCACCACATTTGGTGTGATGTTTTGGATCTCTTACCAGAAGAAAAACGCAAAATTTATTCAGATTTTTATACTGATGCCAACGAACGACTTACAGAGAAGTCCGCCCGTGCTCTGATCAACTTCCTTGCCTCCAACACGGAGATCATCAATGCCCTCAACGATCCCACAAATAGTAATTAATAGGTACAACGAATCCCCCGGCTGCCACCCCGGTATTGTTCTCGAAAGTCTTCTTTCCGAAATCGGAATGTCTCAACGGCAGTTGGCTTTGAAGATTAACCGACCATACCAGACAATAAATGAAATTGTTCGTTGCAGAAAACGAATCACGGCAGAAACAGCCCTGTCATTCGAGCAGGTATTGCCGGGTTCCGCTCAATTCTGGCTCGATCTTCAAACCACCTATGACATTCTGGAAGCAAAGAAGAAACTCGACCACGAATGAAAACGCCGGCAGTTTTAACCGACCTTGAAATTGAAATATTACGGAGAGGTCGGGAAGATCCAAATGTCATTACTGACTACTTTCTCCGTCCGAAAGGGGCGAAGAGAGGTTTTCGCTTTGACGAAAACTTTGATGATGAAGGTAAGTGGCAGATCCCGTTCTTTTTCTCCACTCAAAAGGACAGGCGTGTAAGTGGTGGTATTGGCACAGGTAAAACCGTTGGTGCCGCAGTTGCTTACTGTGTTGTGTATCCGCTCACTGTTCACCCAAACTATAAGTTTATGAACGTGGCGAATGTGTCATACCAGGCCAATCAGATGTACCAGATCGTTCTGGACCTGGCCCGAGATACCCGTTTTGAGCAAATGATCTGGAAGTGCCCGGAGCGTCCTTATCCGGAGATTGAATTACGCTTCAAGGTGTATAACACTCTGGTCGTTAGTACCATGCAATTCATGTCCATCGATAAGAACGCGAAGAACATCTTCTCGTTCGAAGGCGATGTGATCAACATCGATGAAGCGGCACAGATCGACCGGCTGGAAGAGGTCATTGTGTCTGTTGGTACCCGCTTGCGTGGATCCTTCCGGGGCCGTCCGAGAATGGGTATTCTCTCAATGACGACAAATCCCTGGGACAATCCGTACTTCTGGTACCTGTTTGATATGGCCGAAGGTGATCCGGATAACGTGCTTTCCATGGTTGTTTCATCCCGACACAATCACAATATCACCAAAGAGCAGTTGGAACGGATTCTTTCCCGCATTCCAGAGTCCGAACGGGACCGGTTTATCGATGGCGCCAGGCCAGAGGGCCGGGGCGATTACTTCAACAAGGAATCTGTTTACGCCTGTGAAGATGAGGGTTGGGGTAACTGGATTGAACAGATGGTCAAGGATAAGGTGCCTGGTTACATTGTTAACCGGTCGACCGGTGTTGGTGTGGATTACTTCTCTATTCCAGCAGAGAAGGGATCGCATTACATGATTCTGGGTGATCCCGGTACCGGTGCTGCTCCCAATCGTAATGCGCCGGCAATTGGTGTTGTCAAAGTTGATGATTTTCCCACGGAACGAGCCAGATTGGTAGCTTTCTATTGGGGAAACGGGAATGGATCTATTGCCCCGTTCACCCGACAACTGGCTAAATGGATGGAGGAATATAAGCCCCTTTTTGTAGGCGTGGACTCCACGTCAACACAGAAGAACACGGCTGAAACGATCAATGCTCTGATGTTCACCAAAGATGAATTGGAAGAACCGCTGGAAAGGCCCGGGGAAATTCCTCTTTCCAAAAAGCGAATGGTCAATATCTTTGGGGAGTATTTCGATCTTACCGGTTGCCCTAAACTTTCCGGTTTGGATTTCTCCGGAGCAAAAAAGCCAGCTTACCTGGTATCGGCCAACTTCATGTTGGAAGCGCACATGCTTGACTGGCCGAAATTCGTTACTGGCTTGCGGAGTCAACTCACAAACTACGATCCGGCGAAGGACCGGCAGGGTCAGCCGAAAATTCCGCAGGATCTGGTTTGTATGCTTTCCATGATGTCATTTGTTGTGAGGAAATGGTTCTATGTCGATCTCAAAGATGAAGATCAAGATTCTGCTGTACGTACTGGCCATCGTTACCGTACTGCAAGATTATCTATTAGGTCTCGTAGCAAGAGAAGCTCATCAAGATTGTAATCTAAAAAGGCAATATATTCGATCGACGTGGCGAGATCGAAGGAGTGGAAGGCAATAGTATTAACATTTGGTTTATTTGATATGAATTGGCATTTTATACTAAAATAATGATGTAGTAGGTAGGGAAAAAGTAAAGAGTGGGTTAAAAAGAACGGGCGCAAGCCAACAACATTTTCAAAAATAATAGAACAACGTGTTTGCAATCAATTCACTATGACAGGGCTGAATTACGGGGCATTAGAAGAGTAATGTGAATTAGTATAAATAATAGTTAGACAGCTCCTAGAAAGGGAAACGCATGTGGTATATCCATCCAACAGAAAAGTGGATTGAAGAAGTTGTCAGGTTGATGAATGAGAAACAATTGAAGCCAGAAAATTCCAAGTTCATGATAGCTTTCTTTTCGTCAATGGATAATGACTTTGTGACTTATTTCAAGGAGAACAAAGAAAAGATTACCTCTTTCAGTGGCAGGAATTTTCATATCTTCACTCCGCTAATATTCGAAGGTAATACGATCTCAGATGATGAATGGAGATATTTACGTAAAGAGTTTGTGGAATTAGGTGTTCCTGTTAAATCCGACCCTACTTTTATTTTCTTCAGTTTAGATGATTATTCGCGTGCAAATTCTCATGGTTATTATCCGAATTTCTTCGCTGGATTTGTTTGTAAATCATTCAATAATTTTCCAAACAAATTGAAAAATGCTATTGATACTTGCATTGAAATCAAGAACATTCATCCCCTTTCTGAGAAACTCTCAGAGATATTTTTAAGCGAAAACATTATTAGGCATAACGAGATCACCCCTGAATTTAGAGATTTGATAGCAAGAAAACTTCCAAAGTCAACTATCTTTATCAGCCATTCTAGTCTTGACAAACCATTTGTCAGAAAATTAGCTGACGAATTGTCAAACAACAGTTCGATTAACGTTTGGATTGACGAGAAAGAGATCTTGGCAAGTGATGACATTCAACAGACTATCACAAATGCTTTGCAATTCAAGAGCGATTTTTTAATTCTGGTAATTTCTGAAAACTCAACGAAATCCGATTGGGTAAAGTTTGAAGTATCTCAATTTATGGGCTTCGCAAACGGGAGGAATATCATACCAATTTTAATATCTAAAGAAAGTAGCTTTCCAAAACCGATAGACAATTTGATAGCACGATTAAAGTATCTTGATTTTACAGACGAAACAAAATGGCAAGCCAATATTCAAGAACTTAATCAGGTCATACTTAACAAGGGTAGAATGGAAAACAATAGTTGGAGATGAAAAGGCACCGACAAAGCGTGTAGTAGATTAACGGGATTCAATAGTTTTTA
>CAYRHB010000084.1:6089-12469 GCA_964424035.1 uncultured Leptolinea sp. | reverse complement strand
TTTTTATGATCATTTTAATAGCTATGAGGTTCCTCTGTGCCCAAATAGAATTCACATCTGCCCAGATGCAGATAATACTAACAGTTTTGGAGTACTATGTTTTTCCAACGATAAGAATTTCAACAAAACTTTAGTGATGTCATTTCAATTTCTCTTCATACCTTTTGAACGATTCGACGACCAACCGGAATTCATTGCATTTGGAAGCAATCAATGCGAATCACTTGATATTATTGACGCGGTAGATGCTCAAAAAATTGACACACTCTCAATTTGTGAGATGCACAGTAACGCAATTGGGTATAGTGATGTTGGAAAATGTATAACTCTTACGGTTACAAGCGCATCTGTTATCGAGGTTACAACTAGTGTTCATAATCCAAATACGATTTCTAAAATCCAACAAGGCGTGTTGACTGGTTTCTCGATAAAGTTTGATAATGAAAATCACCGAATAATTGAGATTGCAATAATTGATGCCCCAACATTTCATGAAGAATCTACTTTATCGCAACAGCCTAGCGACAAAGGATTATTAGCGGCTGATTTAGAGTTATTTATCAAGTCTGTAACTCATCGACGTCTTTTATACTTATGGATGATCAGAGCGATGGGATTTCAAATAATCGATGAAGAAATTGAGAAGCTTGAAGTAGAACTTTATCCAGACTTAAAAGAAGTTAGATGCAATGAGAACAAGGAGATTAATCAAAGAGATATCGATGAACTTCAATTAGAACTTTCATTAGTTGATCGTCAAACAAATAATGGTAGTTCATTTCAAAAAGCCACATTGTTTCGATTGGAATATACAACTGTTAAAATGCGAAAAGAAAATAATCATACCCGCCCCCATATTCACGTCCAATACAAGAACCAATATAATGCTTCTTATGCAGTTGATAATTTAGAACAGCTTGCAGGCTATATCCCTACAAAATACGAAAAGGTTATCTTGGAATGGGCAGCACGAAAACAGAAATCTTTACAGGTAACTTGGGATAAATTGCAAGCCGGCGACGATGTTCGAGATTTAGTTTCAGAAGCATATATTGCATAAAAGGCATTTTTTATCATACGTATATCTGGTTTTTCCTTGCAAGTCTCTTAAAACTAAAACTCCCAACTCAGCGATGTTGGATGTTTAGGATTTTCTAATAAAAATGGCGCTAGTCTCCTTTATTTATATTTTCATAATTCTTTATCAGCAAAAATTTTATCTTTTGCCTCCTTGACTTGACTTCATAGAACAACTGTCTATAATGAATTTGTAATTCGCATATTCTAATCACATCGAAAACGCAAAATGACATTCTCCGTCATCTTGCGTTTTTTGTTTCCTCGGAGAAATATGCCAGCAACTTTCGTGGACGAATCATTACAGGCTCTATCAACCGCATTTCACTCCGTGGTTGACTCCTTTTCCTCATTCAGCCTGAAGGACCTGGGGGATGATTTCCCGTACTCCGAATATCTCACCAACATTGACCGTTATGAGGAAGCTGTTTCATGGTTCACCGGTAAGGTACTAGAACCGCGAGAAAAAAATCAGGCTGCAGAACCATACCCTATCCGGATAAACCCCATTCAGGGTACGGTCCTAAAACACGGATATGCCTTATTCGGGGAAGCTAATAATGATGGTCGTCCTTTTGTGGTTCCTAAGATGATCAAGGATGAACCCAAAAAGCAACGGGAAGCCGCTCTTCACGCAGAAAAATTCTTCAACCGAATATGGTGGGAATCGTTTGGCCGTACCATGATGCTCGAGAATGGCATTACCAGCCAGATATTTGGCGGTTGTGTTTTCAACATTCGTTATGTTCCCTGGGAGACCTGGCGAAAAATTCCCTTCCGCATTGAACGGGTCAACCCGGATTGTTTTATCGGTGTGCCGATCTTTGGTGACTCCTACCGGCTTCAAGAAGCATGGATTGTGCGAAAAATTTCTCCGCGTAATGCCAGGATGTACGGAGTAGATATTGCGGATAAACAGAGTGGTTATTGGATCGAGCATTGGGAGCAGGATAAATACAAAATCACCATCAATGGAAAGCCGATCCAGTGGAAATCCGGCAATGTTGAATACAAAGGGGAAGGTGACAATATTGTTCCCGGCGTGATCCCCATGGTCTACATCCCTCATATTCGCGCCGGTAACTTTTACGGCTTGAATAATATCGACCACTTGAAGGGGATCATCAGAGAAATCAACCTGCGTTTTGCAGATTTTGGTGATGCGGTCAATGTCGATTCGCATGTGACCCTGGCTATGAAAAATGTTCAGGGAACTCCCCGGATGGTGCGAGTCACCGAAGATTTGGAAGTACTGGATATCGGTTCTGCTTCTGGAATAACCGGAAATGAACCGGAACCGGATATCAAAGAGGTTCGCAAGGGTACTGCTTCATCCACGATGAAGGAACTTGTGACAGAACTTTACAACCAGTACCGCCGTGATGCCTGTCACCCCGCCGTAGCCGATGGAGAGGATGAAGGAAGTCAACGATCCGCGGCTACTCTGGTAGCCCGCATGTGGCCTTTGACCAGTCATATCAACACAGAGCGTACCAACTGGACCGGTGGCCTGGATTGGCTGAGCCAGATGTTGCTGATGATGGCCAAAGCAAAGAAAGTGGGAGAAATCAATGACGCTCATCTCGATATGCGTATCCGGCAGGAATGGCCGTCGATTCTTCCCAAAGATAGGGAACAACTGGCCAACGAATTGGTCAATCGCTCTGCTCAAAATCTTGGTTCTCCCAATCATCTACTTGAAATGTTTGGTGATGTTGAAGATCCCGAGCAGGAATTGAACGACATCAAAGCCTTTATGAAATTCAAAGCCGACCTGAAACGCACGTCAACAGGCGCGGATGAAACAGACCCTGCTGCCGAAGGTGATCCTGATGAAAAGAATCCGAATGGAAGTAACAAGCAGAAGGAAGTCAACGGGAACCAGGTTGCGACAAAAGAAGCAAATCAAAAGACCGATCTCAAAACCAAAAAGCAAGTTTCGAATTCGGAACAATGAGAGGTGATTATGTGTATGTCGCTCAAAAGAGAGCGTGGATTGAAACCAAAGGGAAGGTCACCAATAAATAGGAGATAACCGACATGTTGATTTTCAAAAATCCATTCTTGACCAAACTGTTCATTTGTTTTGACACCGAAGGTGGTGGCGCTTCTGGAACCGGCAACGATGATCCCAATGCCGCTCTTGAACCGAATTCCACTGACGGCAATAAAAATCAACAGCTTCAGTCTAATGAGTGGCAGGGCCGGGCCAAAGGTTGGCAGAGCAAATTTACAGCAGAACAATCCGAGCATTTGAACACAAAGAATTTGCTTACCGCTGCTCAACAGAAAAACGCTGATCTTCTTCAGGAATTAACTTCTGCCAAAGAACAGCAAACGGCTTTGTCGGAGAAGAATCAGACTGCAGAAACAGAACTGGCCAAATCCAACGCTCAATTGGAGCGCCTGAATACCATTATGGGATTTCCCAACTTGATCCCATTTATAGATGTGTTGCCGGAAGGTTCCGGGGAAGAACTGAAAACCAAACTGACTGCCTTCAATGAGAAGCTGACCACTTTAACCGGTTTGTCAGCCGAACAGCAGGCAAAAGCCTTGGTTGACGGTGCTACGCCCCCGCCACCTCCTGAAAAGAAGGATGATAACGACTACTTCAAACAGGCGCAAGCTGCCTTGATGAAGGGTGACACGGTTGAATACAACCGGCTCATGGATGAGCACATGAAAGCCAAAAAGCAATAACTCTTGAAAGGAGTTTGCCATGATTGAATCTTTGCTCGGATCTTCGGATCTGGAAAAACGGGTAGCCCCTGTATATGCCCGCGCTGTCGAGTACAACTTTGACGATCTCGACGCCAACCATCTTCTACGTATTCCTGTTCCTCAGAATACAGCAGTTCTCGGTGTAGCCCATGAAGTGTTGGCTGCCTTTGCCGGAGGAACGCCGACAATCAACATCGGTGATGGTACTACTGCCAATAAATTTGTAGCCACTGCTGATGCTGTACCTGATACTGCCGGAACCTTCGCCCTGAAATTGGGCGGTGTGAACTGCAAAAAATTCAACAGTGCCGGAGCGATTGTGATTACCGGTTCTGCCGGTCTTACCGCTGGCAAGGGCAAGGTAACGATCTTTGAGATCAATTACGACGGTAACGGCCGCCTGCCTGGTATCTAATCCAAAACGGATCTCCATTCATTGAAATCGACTTTGTTATCAAGGAGATAAAGCATGGCTACTTTTGAGCAGTTTTATGATATCAACCCTGTCGCCCAGGTTGATCAAAATAAATGGGACGAACGTGACGCCGAACTCGTCCTGCAGTTTCGTCAGCAGCCGGTTCTTTATACCAATCTTGTAGATTGGTCAGCGGAATCCGCCCAGACAAACGGCGCTCAGACTACCATCCACACAGAAATGATGGAAGGTGACACCGATGTTGATGAAATTCCAATGACCGCGAATTACATCAACGTCACAACCGGCGTGGATACCCGGTCCCGCACGCTGAAATCCACCCGTTACGGTGATAAGGTGCAGTTGCACGAATCTCAGAACATCTTCCAGCAATGGAAGTTCGGCCCCAACGGAACCCGTGATTGGCGCCCTCTGCTTCGTGGTTTGCTGGGCATGAACATCATCCGCAAACACGAAATCCTGTCCCGTAATGCCTTCCTGTCACAGCCAAAGGAATTCTGGACCTTCGCCGGTGACGCCACCAGCTTTGCCGATCTCAGCTCTGATGACGTTTTTTGTCCCGAAACCCTGAACGCCTGGAACCTTCGTCTTGGAAATACCGGCTCGCCGGTCATTCCCGGTGATACCGCTGGCGCAAAACTGGCCTTGATCCCGCCCGGTGCCATTTATGATTTTCAGAATAAATTGGCTGCCGCGGAAAAGAACGAAGCGGCTATGTGGCGTGATGCCCAGCTTTACGCCGGCCAGTCTATCCGGTATGAAATCGGCGGTATGAATAATGTCCGCTTCCAGCAGGTTCCCAACCACAAATATGGTGAGAACCTTGGCGTGCTTTACAACGCCGGTGCCATTACTGCTCAGTACGGCGTTTCTACACCCATTCACCTGGGCGATGGCGCTCCCGATCCGGAAGATAAATCCATGCTTGTGGATGATGTCTGGGCCGTTGGCCAGAAGAACGTTGTTCACTACATTCAGTTGGAAGCCGCCGCGGATATGTCCAAATTCGCAAAGAGCGATATCGTCACCATTCATACCGTCCGCACAGCGTTCTACGGTGTTACGAATGGTGTTGAAGTCCGCTCCGGAAAGACCATCCAGCGCCGCATTGTGGCCATTGATACTGTCAACAAACGGTTGTCCTTTGACCGCCCGATCCTCTTCAAATACGAAAGCCCGTTCACGGCAACCCCGGTTGATGGTGTGGCTGGAACGTACTACGCTTTCGTGACCAAAGCCCGCCATGTCGGTTTTGGCCTGGTGCTTGGTTCTCGCGGCGGCATCATGGGTAAGGTGGATCGTAAACTCATGTTCCACGAACCCCGGGCGATAGATGATTTTGATAGCGTCTGGCGCTTCACCTGGGACGCATACGAAGGCTATAACCTGTGGGAACCCAACCTGTTTGAGTGCCACTTCTTCTCTGTCACTCTGCCTAAACCTGGTGGCGTAATCGCTGCCTAAGATCATATTGGAGAATAGGCCGTGAATTACAGCGAATTTTCGAATTTAGTCCTACATGCTCTGAAAGAGGACGACTTTATTAATTACAGCGATGATCTTGTTTACGAGTCCATCTGCAATGCCATTGATGCCATCCTGCCGTGGGTTCCCAGGGCAGCCATTACTGAAATCACTGCAGACGGTGTTTTGGATCGATTTGCACTCCCCGAGAATTGCTATTCCGTAGAAGCCTTGCAAGACCTTTCTTCCAATATTTTTGCTGAGAAAGAGATCATCACTACCGTGAATATCCGAAACCGGAACTCAATCGCCAGCAAGCCGGTTTTTACCTGGCTTGAATATCCCAGAGGATACCTGCTTCTTTCAGAGGTATTGGATGTGGATTCGAAAATTCGCGTGTACTACACGGCCTATTTCTCACAACCGGAAAACAAAGACGATGCCGATTTTGTTCTGGATGTTCCGCGTTTTGCCATCCCGGGCATGGTGTACTACGCCTGTGCTCATTGTATTACTGCTGCTTCAGCCGCATCTGCCGAAGTTAGACAGTGGAATATGAAAACAGATAGCGGCACCCCGGATGATAACGTGCTGGAAAATACAGCAAAGTTCTACCGGCAACTTTTCAACGATGAAATGAGCCGGGTCCCACGAGTGGTAGGAGCGTCCAAATGAGCTT
>CAYRHB010000084.1:0-6079 GCA_964424035.1 uncultured Leptolinea sp. | reverse complement strand
CTGACCTGGTACTCCACAAAGCTAAAGATCATTTGATCGCCACCATGCAGACGCCCTTCGATGAAAGCGATCCCACCAGAGCAAACGAAATAAAACTCGGTCGCTTTCAAAAGGATCCCACAAAACCGTGTGTCTGGCTATCCATCAGTTACGGGGATGATCAAGACCCGAATTTGCTGGACTGCAATACCAGGGTTGTATCGAAACACAAAGACAACACCGGTTTAAACATCCCGGGCTATGCCATTGGTGGTGGATCTATGTGGTGGAGAAGTTTTCAAGTCAGGTTCGGGTGCTACTTCCTCAACAAAAACATCACTGAGGAAAACGCTCAGACTCTGGCGTCTGAAGTCCTGGGAAGACTTCTGGAAAGTCTTTCAACACTCAATGTGGCCGGTTTAGTCGATTCGCATGGCGAAAGAGCCGTGGAATCTGTTGTTTACGGGAATACTATGAGTGAATCTGGTGGCCCTGCTTCTTCCTATATCTGGAGAGGTGTCGTAAAAGTCGATTTCCTCACAGAACGTCCTTTTTAGCTTCTAGCAAAGGAGATTCAATATGGCTGCAACTGGACAAGGTGGTATTTTGGGGTTTGGTCCGCAGGCCGGAAAAGAAATTGCCGTTGGTCCTTCCGGCTCCCCAAAATGGTTTTATCACAAAGCATTGGATATCGATCTCGGCGTAGCCGATGATCAGCGTATTTTCCCGCCTGAAATTGGCGGTCGTCCCACTCCGTCCGGTGCGTATAAATCCGGTGTAATGGTGGGCGGTGGTTTTTCCATCAATCCCCGTTTGAAGAACTCAATGGGGTGGTTACTACAGGGTGCATTGGGAAAGATCTCTGGAAGCAACAAAGCCATTGTTCACCAGGGTGTTATGACCAATAAAAAGGTCACCTCTGCCGATCAGACAATCTCCACCGGTTTGAGCGTGATTCCGAGTCCTGCCCGAAAAGTGGCAGTTCGTGTTCTGAAAGGTGATAATGTCACTTTTGCCGGAACCATCACTGTGACCGGTACTGATGCTTCAGCACAGGCCCTTTCTGAAACCTTCAATTTCTCGACCGGTCCAACTGCAGGCCAGCGGGTGGAAGGGCTGGATACCAACCCTTTGGACAGCGCGGTTGGATATGAGACCATTGTAGGCAATAGCGAATTTGCTTCCGTAACAGAAGTAGCAATTCCCGCTGTAGCAAGCATTGGATCGGATACCATCAATATCAGTGTTGGTTTTGAGGATGCTGTTGCTGTAACCCATGATTTTGAAATGGATTCCTCTAATCCGACCTTCGTTCCATGGATGGGTTTCCGTAAATACATTCCACCGGGCAATGACGGAGTTGGTCTGGGGGAGGTGTATCAGGACTGCAAAATTCTGGGAGTGTCCTTTACCTTCCCGAATGATGGACTGATCAGCGCCCGGATCGATACTCTGGGACGTAAGTTCAACAATACTCGCAATCCTACATGGGCTACTTCCGGCGTGGTGTATGAAGACTTCGAATCAGTTCCCATCGGATCTGTGATCGGCGGTTATATCCGAACTCCGTTCTTCGGTGAGCAGCAGTTATCCGTAGTGGGTGCCAATATTGCCTGGCAAAACGCCCCGTTGGATACCCGTAATGAACGGATTTATGGTTCTCCCTTCCTGGATGATGTGACCGTGATCAACCGTGCTCTAGCCATTGACCTGACTGTGAAGTGGGTTAATCCGGACCTGTACCAGCGTATTTTGACCGGATCTGTTACCGGTAGCGAATGGTCTGCCACTCCGTTTACCACCCGGTTGGATCTGGTTTCATTGTCACCGGGCCTGATCCCCAACTCGCTTCTGCAGTACGCACTTCGTATTCAGGCACAGCGGGCTACTCTGGGTATGCGCGGTGGTATTCAACTCGCAGCCAACAACGCCATTATGATGCGTTTCAGTGGTACCGCTCTGGATATGGGAGGCACCTTCGCCAAACTCTCACTGACCAACGCCATGGCTGCCGCGGATTACGTCTGGCCAACAGATTAATCCATCACTAAACCAATGTTCCGCTCCGGGGTGTAGATTGACTACATCCCGGAATTTTTTATACTGAATAAGAACAAATAATCTACATAATAAAGGATAAAACATCATGCCAGTACGCTTAGTTGCCCCCACGTTTTCAACCTTTACTCTGGAAAAGTCAGATGAAAAATTCGGCTGCGAAGGAGAAGCCACCACGGTAGATTTTCGGCAGGCCCGGCAGCATGAATTCCAAATGCGTGACCAGCTTCTTTCCCGCTTTTCACGGGAATTGAAAGCCGATACAGCGGATAACAGCATTGTCCTTAATCAGAATTGGTCAATGGAAGAACTCCATGCCAAAGAAGTGTATCTGACCATGTGTGGTTGCAACCTGATTAACGACTCCACCCATGAACCGTTATTCAAATTCAAACGGGGTTCCGGTGGCGTTCCATATCTGGATATGTCCGAACCGGAATTCCTTACGTCCTGGGGTTTGCTTGATCCCTTCATTGCGAATGAAATCATCGAGAAATGCCAGGAAGCCAACCTATGGGATGACAAAGGAAAAAAATTCTAAAAGAGGGCTTAGACAAGCTGAGGACTACCCTCTATGATTTTTACGGATACCTCAACGAAATTACCGAAGGGGTGAAACCAACGGATAGTGTTGAAAAACCGGAAGCGTTGGTTCTTTACGAGCAAATCAAGTCCACCGGCCTCTTCTTGAACGCCGGTGGACTTTTAGAACAGCCTTACATTTTCATGATGGAATACGCAATATGCTCCGAAGTGACCTCTGTTTTTGATGCCTTACGGAAACAGAAGGGCAATGCAGGGAAAGGATCCCAAAATGCCACTCACCAATAACCCGGATTACTCGAATCAGATTGAAAACCTTATTCGTCAGTCTATAAATAAAATTCTGGCTGATTCAGGTATACCGTCACCGAGATATTCCATTCAGGTTGTCCGGAATTATCACGCGGATGATAACCGGTTTGGTGGGGCGTATGACATCTTTGTAGGAACCAATAATAACGACCTCAACAGTTCCTACAGTATGCGTGTCCGGGTCCAACCTGGCAATGGAAGCGATAGTCTGGCTACTGGAAACAATGTATTGGCTTTTGTGGAACAAAATGCCGGTCATCAGGCTTTCTTCGGGGATATGTTCTCACAAAACGGCGTGGCTATGACACCCTTTGGGGCGAAGGATAACGCCATAGCGTCAACCGGTCTGGAATCATTGGCAGCCAGAATTGGCATAGGTGTCAGCCGGTACATTATGACGGACAATCCGGTGAAGAGCTTATCGGACTTCATTCAACCGGCCATGTCCATGCCTACACAGATGGAATTGCCATCCGGTAATGTCAACCTTCCGGGTTCCAGTTATTACATCAATCAAAATGCTTCCAACGAGAACGTCCGCCGGTTGGCTGCTCAGCGCGGAGTGGCAGTCGAAAGATCCTCCGGTGGATATATGGATCTCGCTGCACAGGTAAAGCAGTTATCAAGCCATATTAATAGCGCCGTTGGTAAAGCCGAATACCTGCCATTCCAGGGCGGTGGGATCAAAGCAACGGACGATAACCAGTGGACGTACATGATGCCGCGAGCGGTTGGTTCCACATGGATCAATCCAGCTACAGGTTTGCTCAGTGTAGATATGGCCAGTAAGAAAGCCGCTGTAAAGAATTACGAGATGGACCGGCGTGATATTGCTGATCCATTGGTGCAATTCCAGGATAAGAACGGGCAGACAGTAGCCTTACCACTTCCGGATTATATGAATAGCATCGGGAAGGGTGGCAGCTTGTCCCAGGCGTACCGGCAGAGTGGTGTGAACGTCACCCC
The DNA here is from genome assembly GCA_964424035.1 of uncultured Leptolinea sp. Taxonomy (GTDB): domain Bacteria; phylum Chloroflexota; class Anaerolineae; order Anaerolineales; family Anaerolineaceae; genus Leptolinea. The sequence continues at coordinate 2,221 of CAYRHB010000084.1, read as the reverse complement.
CGGGATGGATCGGGAATTTGGCTTTGTGGAAACGGGTGTCTATGCCTTGAATGGCATGATCCAATCATCCGGTCATGGTATTCATCAACTGGATTCAGGATTGAGGAATATTCTTGGCCAGAATAACGCCACCATGAAAATGGGTTTTCGTTCCAGCCAGAATTTCTCCATTCCTCTATTCCAGAATAGAAAAGAAACTACCGGTACTCTGTCAGATTTCTTGACAGCCGCAAAGGGGATGGATTTCAAATTCAACAATATCCCCCAGGGACGAGTTTTCAATATCGGCCAATCCGCCGAATTGTTTTCCACATTGGGACCTGCAGGGGGCGATAGAGAGCGCATAGTCAATTCCGTACGAGCGGATAACCGGCCCGTTGTGTATACCGGAACATCCATCGAGCTTCCATCCGATTGGATCCGTTCCGGAGGGGAGTATGCAGATTCTGATCAGCAAGAAGCGATTATCCGATCTATACGGTCTACTCTTCAGCTACCTCAAAATGTGGGAATTTCCTTTTCTCCCCAGGCGAATAACCGGGGTGTAATGTTCCGGGCCAATACCATTGAAACCGATGATGTGTCGATCAAGCAGGGTGGTTTGAAAATGGGACCAGGTGCTCCGCTTGTTGGACATAATGCCGGTATTTATGATTTTTCCGGTAATCAGCCAGCTTTACGCACATCGGCCAATGTGATTGGTGAAGCAAAGAACATGATCGGTATTATGCGGTCGGCATTTGAATCCCAACCTCAAACCATGCTATCTGCTATGGGTGAGGTGTATGGATTCAACCCGGGCGAATTGGAATCGTTGGCAGGTGAGCCGGTCAATCTTCAGGACCTTCCGGGTATTGTGGCCAGAAAGATCGGCGCAAACACCGGTGGAATCGCGCCTGTAAGTAAGTTCGATACCGGGAATACGGCAAATTACTATATTGCTTCCGGTGATCAGAAATGGATGCCGTATGACCGTTATGATCCTGCAATCATGGGTTCTCCGGAAGACCTGATAGCTTCCGGAAGATTGTATCAATTGGACACCAACCAACGATTCAATTCTATTGAAGGATTGTTGGGAGATATGGCCACACGCATTGCCGATAAAGGTATCGACTCGGCGTTTTATAAAAAGTACGGAGTAGGACTTACCCGCGGCTGGCTGCCGATGGATAACTTCACAGCGGCTACAAAGAAAGAATTCCAGGAAAATCTTGTGGGTGCTTTATCAGACACACTGTACTGGTCCGGATTGGTTCCAGAGAATATTGAAAACGTCCCCCAAAACATGCGGGGTGCTTATCAAGAAGTGCAGCGTGTCCTGGCAATGAACGAATCTGACCGGCGCAAGTATATGACTCAATACGCAGCGGATATCGTAGGTGGTCGGTCGGGAGACTCTGCACTCGGGAATCTGATCAAGTTTGTAGAAACAGACCGGTATCAAACCGGTCGCGTAACATCAAATGGCCGTATGCAAACGTCACCGGTTTATACGGCTTTCCTGAATACGGAAGCGTTTGTGGCTCCGCGTTTAACTAAATTCACCACAGAATACACCGGTGTTTCTGAACGCTTTTCCATGCTTGACCTCATGGGTGTGAATTCCTTTGACCAGGGTGTCGGAAATCGCCTGAAAAGCACACTAAGGGTTGGGTTACCTGATTATGGCAGTCTGGCCAATATGACTCCCGAACAACAGATGCAAAACCTTCTTTACCGGCAGCGTTCCAGCGCGATAGCAAACATCGATTCCATGAGCACTTCATGGGCGCTTATGAACGCCGGAGGAAACGGAAACACACTTCCGAAAATCACCGGTGGATCACACCGGGTATTAAATGGATCAGACATTTCGCATTTGTTGGATATCTCAGCCGCCAATGCCGGTGACGAATTGTCATTCCTCAGTTCAATTGTTGGGGAAGAACAATATCATAATATCGGTTAATTCCTAACCAGTACCGGAATTTCGTTTTCGTCTCTCTCTGGATTGATGCAAAACGAACAATTAGACGCTGGGTTTGACCTGGCTTCCAATACCCCTGTAGTTGGTTCTGTATCAAGGGAATCTACGATCGTAGGTGGTGCTCTCAGAAAAGCCTTGTTACTTGAACAGGCCATGCAAAACGGGGAGGATGTTGACCAATCCTACGTCCAACAGATCAAGGACAATCTGATCAATGGTGTTTATGCAAAGAAAGCCAACGGGCCGGATCTA
>CAYRHB010000083.1:10057-16634 GCA_964424035.1 uncultured Leptolinea sp. | reverse complement strand
TAGAACAAACGTTTGTACAAACCAAATCTTTCATTACTATTGCACCTGAATTAAGAAAACAAGTGTGGAAGAAATCCGGATTCAGCTAAACTTGCCAGGGGCCTTAAGCAAAATCACAAGAACTGATAGGACCCGGCATGCGGGGGGATGGATCTCTTTAATACAAAACAACCAATTTAATTCTAAATGAAATGGGAAGAAAACGTAGTTTAGCATTGTTGATGCTCTTTTTCTCGATGATCGTTCCATTGCATTTGCTGGCTCAGCAAATCTCGGTGAAGGGACGGGTACTTGAAAAGGAAACCGGGCAGCCATTGCCGGGTGTGGCCATTGTCATCGAAAACACACCGCGGGGTGTGACTACTGATGTGGACGGAAGTTTTGAAATAAAGGTTTCCGCGACCGACAAACTGGTGTTCTCCTTTATTGGGATGGAATCGCAGACTGTGATAGTAGGGGACAAAACGTTTTTTGAAATTCAGATGGCCCCCAAGGCCAGTGAATTGGATGAAGTAACCGTGGTGGCCTTTGGAAAACAGAAGAAGGAGAGTGTGATTGGCGCCATTACCACGGTCTCTCCTGCTGAGCTGAAGGTTCCGTCCAGCAACCTGACTACGGCTTTAGCCGGTAACGTAGCGGGGATTATTGCTTATCAGCGTTCCGGTGAGCCGGGGCAGGATAATGCCGATTTCTTCGTGCGTGGGATTACCACATTCGGAGCCAATACCCGGCCGCTTATTCTGATTGACAACATTGAACTGACGAGTACCGACCTTGCCCGTTTGCAACCCGACGATATTGAAAGTTTCTCTATCATGAAAGATGCCACTGCCACAGCGCTTTATGGTGCTCGCGGGGCGAACGGTGTGATTCTGGTTACCACCAAGCGGGGCCAGGAAGGACCTGCAAAAATCTTTGCCCGTTTGGAAACTTCATTGTCGGTTCCGACCCAGACCATTGAGCTGGCTGATCCGGTGACCTACATGAAGTCGTACAACGAGGCGATTTCTACACGGGATCCGTTGGGCGAACTGATGTACAGCAGCGACAAGATCGAGCAGACCGGCAAACCGAATGCCAACCGCCTGATCTACCCCAGTAACGACTGGTACAAAATGTTGTTCAAGGATTACGCGAACAGCAAGCGTGCCAACCTGTCGATCCGGGGGGGTGGCAAAGTTTCTTCGTATTACGTGTCTGGTGCGGTTACCCACGATGCAGGTATCCTGAACGTCGACAAGCGCAATTCTTTCAACAACAACATCGATTCAAAAAACTATACCCTGCGTGCCAACGTGGATATCAACACAAGTCCAACCACCAAGTTGTCAGTCAGGCTGACCGGTAACTTCGATGACTATACCGGCCCCCTGAACGGTGGTAGCTCGGTTTACAACCAGGTCATGCACTCTGACCCGGTATTGTTCCCTGCATATTATCCTGAAGATAAGGACCACATCGGATACAAACACATCATGTTCGGGAACTACGATGATGGCGGTTATATCAATCCCTATGCCCAAATGGTCCGGGGTTACAAGGATTACGATCGCTCACAGATGATTGCAGCGGTGGAACTGAACCAACAACTTGACTTCATCACCAAGGGGCTGCACTTCATGACGCTTCTTAACCTGACCCGGTATTCCGACTTTTCCATATTCAGAAGCTTCCAACCTTACTGGTATGCAATGGATAATTATGATTCCTATACCGGAGAGTATCACATCACCCGGTTGAACGAATCCGGAACCGATTACCTGACCTATAGCGAAGGGGATAAAAATGTGATCAGTACGATGTATTCTGAAAACCGGTTGAACTGGGCGCGTGAATTCGGTCAAAGCAGCCTCAGCGGATTGTTGGTTTTAACAATTCGTGAAAATCTGGAAGCCAATGCCGGTTCGCTCCAGATGTCACTCCCTTCGCGAAACGCAGGCCTTGCCGGCCGCTTTACGTATGGATGGGCCGGCAAGTACTACTCTGAATTAAACTTCGGCTACAATGGGTCGGAGCGTTTCTCCAAGAATCACCGCTGGGGTTTCTTCCCCTCTTTCGGTCTCGCCTGGGTTGCTTCCAAAGAAAAATTCTTTGATCCGCTGAAGAAGGTGATCACCAACCTGAAACTGCGCTATTCTTACGGTCTTGTGGGGAACGACAATATCGGTTCAGCGTCTAACCGTTTCTACTATTTGTCGGAAATGATCATGAGCGATGATACAAGATCCTCCTATTTCGGTGAAAACCGGGGCGTTTCCTCCAATGGAATTTCAGTGAAACGGTATGCCAACGATGCCATCACCTGGGAAAAGTCGCTGAAGAGCAACTATGCTGCAGAAATAGGACTGTTCGGCAAAGTCGATGTGATTGCCGAATACTTTACGGAAATACGATCCGATATTTTCATGACGCGTGCCGACATCCCCAACACCATGGGGCTGCAGTCATCTATTGCTGCCAACATAGGTAAGGCTACTGCAAAGGGTGTCGATATCCAGGCCGACTATAAACAAAGCTGGAACAAGGATTTCTGGTCGTCGGCCCGTGCCAACTTTACCTACTCCACCAGCAAATACAAGGTTTATGAGGAGCCTGAGTACAAGGAATATTGGCGGATGCACGCAGGATACCCCATCGGACAAACATGGGGGTATATTGCTGAACGTCTCTTTATCGATGATGACGAAGCATTAAACAGTCCGTCTCAGAAAGCTTTTGGCTCACAGTACGGAGGGGGTGATATCAAGTATACCGACGTCAATAACGATGGTGTGATTTCGGAAGCCGACCGGGTGCCGATCGGTAACCCGACAACTCCTGAAATCATTTATGGGTTCGGATTCTCCCTGGGTTACAAGGGTATGGATGCTTCCCTCTTTTTCCAGGGATTGGCCAACGAATCTTTTTGGATTGATGCGTCCGACATGTCTCCGTTTGTTGGGGATACACAGCTTTTAAAGGAAATTGATAATAGTCACTGGTCGGAGGATAACCGTGACATCTACGCCTTTTGGCCACGTTACAGTGCATACCGGAATTACAACAATACGGCGGTAAGTACCTGGTGGATGCGCGATGGTTCCTTCCTCCGCCTGAAACAGTTGGAAATGGGGTACACTCTTCCTAACCGGTTGACAAAGCACCTCCGCATCGACAACTTCCGTGTCTATTTGAGCGGAACCAACCTGTTAAGCTGGAGTAGATTTAAGATGTGGGATCCTGAAATGGGTAGTTCTGGTCTTGATTATCCCTTGCAGAGAACATACAATATTGGAGTAAACATAACATTTAAATAATTGAGACGATGGATAAGCTATCATATAAGATTAAGGTTTTGGTATTGATTGGGGTAGCGACACTGATCGGCATGTCATCCTGCAACAATTACCTGGATGTGGTTCCCGATGATGGCCTTGCCACCATTGAAACTGCCTTCAATTTACGTTCCACGGCCAAACGCTATCTGGGTACCTGTTATTCGTACATGACCAGGGAGGGTGCTTCAGGTTCCGATCCCGCCTTGTTGGGAGGGGATGAACTTTGGGATCTGGTAGGCCGGTCGGTATCCAATACAAATGGCAGGGTTCCCGCTACAATGTTCCAGATTGCAAGGGGTTTACAAAGTGCAAGTACGGTTTATTCCAATGACTGGGCTTCCATGTACCAGGGTATCCGCTGCTGCGACATTCTGATCGATAATGTAGACATCGTTCCTGACATGGAAGGGTGGGAAAAATTGCAGTGGAAGGCCGAGGCTAAGTTCCTCAAAGCTTACTACCATTTTAATCTGATCCGCAAATGGGGTCCTATACCCATTGTTAAGAAGAGTCTTCCTATTGATGCCAGCGTTGAAGAAGTACGTGTTTACCGTGATCCGATAGATGATTGTTTCGACTATGTAATTGAATTGCTGAATGAAGCCATTCCTGACCTCCCGTTGGTCAATCCTTCGGTCGATGAATACGGACGTATCAACAAGATTATTGCGGCTTCGCTTAAAGCCCGCGTGGCGGTTTATGCGGCCAGCCCGTTGTTTAACAACAATGTAGACCAGGCTCCCCTGGTGGATAGCCGTGGTATACAACTGTTTTCGCAAAATAAGTCCGACGCGGATCAGTTGAAGCGTTGGGAAAATGCAGTGACGGCATGCAAGGAAGCAATTGACCTTTGCGCCCTGGCCAATGTGAAACTCTATGAGTACGATGATGAGTATCGTGTAAACGACACCCTTCACCTCGACTTCACCTTGCGCGGGGTGATGTGCAAACGGTGGAATGAAGAAATCATCTGGGGCAATACGCAAAGCGATCTCACCCAGTTGTCAATGTGGCAGCAACTTACTCAGCCTAATATTCAGTACAAGGCATTGGGTTGGACACATTCTCTGAGTTGCTATGCGTTCATTGGTGTTCCCCTGAAAATTGCCGAACAATTTTATACCAGGAATGGTTTGCCAATCAACTTTGATATTGAGCGGCAGGGATTGAATGAATACGCGCTTCGTAATGGGGATCATGCACATGCCTATTACCTTGAAGAGGGGTATACTACTGTTCAGTTGAACTTCGATCGGGAACCGCGTTTTTATGCCTACCTGGGTTTTGATGGCGGCAAATGGGTCGGTGCGTTGACCAATTACAACGACCTGAAGCCGGAGAATATCTTTGCTGTCGAATGCCGGATGGGGAAGGCGCTGGCCAAAACGGGCAACGAAACGGGCCCTGTGACCGGTTATTATGCCAAAAAGATGTATCCCTACCGGAACCGGATTGGCGCTAGTAATAGCCCTTTGTCTACCTATTGGTATCCCTGGCCGATGATTCGTCTGGCCGACCTCTATCTGTTGTATGCCGAAGCGATCAATGAGGCGGAAGGTCCCGGCGGGCCCCGCAGCAGTGAAATGTTTGACCATATCAATGCAGTCAGGGAACGTGCCGGAATACCCGATGTCAAAACTTCATGGGATCAACACAGCACTTCTCCCGGCAGGTATAATACCAAAGCCGGTATGCGCGAGATCATTCACCGGGAACGTCTGAATGAGTTTGCTTTTGAAAGCCAGCGTTTTTGGGATCTTCGCCGCTGGAAAGAGGCCAATAAAGAATATTCGAAGAATATTTATGGTTTCAAGGTGATTGGAGCACAGCCCGAAGAGTATTACCGGAAAGTGTTGATTGCTGAACAACCCTTTGCCCAGAAAAACTACTTCTGGCCGATTCAGACTGCAACGCTTGAAAAGAATCCGAATCTTATTCAGAACTTAGGATGGTAATTGTTTAACCAGGAAATAAAAATAGATATGAAAAAAATAATAATTTCTTGTTTGGTATTCGTATCAATGCTGATTTATTTCAGTTGTGATGAAGCCGGGCGGATTGACCAGATTGATGACTCCATTCCGGCGCCCAAACCGGTGGAGGTTACGCAGGTTACCAATAAGCCCGGGGGGGCAGTCATCAAGGTTAAGATTCCGGATGATGATAATTTGAAGGGGGTGGTAGCTACCTATGAACGCAACGGAGAAGTGGTCAATACAAAAATTTCACGCTATTTAGACACTCTTTTGATAGTAGGCTTTGCCGATACGCTCGATCATAAGGTACAGGTGATGGCTTTCAATGTGAACGAAGTCACTTCAAATCCGGTCGACGTAACCATCACGCCATTGCCGGCGGCAGTGAAAACTGTACAATTAGATATTATGGAGGCTTTTGGAGGAATCAAGGTCCATGTGATGAACAATACCTCCAAGGCTGATCTGGCTGTTGTTCTGCTTTCCGATAAGGATACGGCCAATATTAATCTTCCCGATAAATCCAAGAAATGGGTGGAGGTGACAACCCTGTTTACCGCCTCTGAGGACATCTTCCTGTCCCGGCGTGGGCTCAAAGATGTTAAAACCATTTTCGGTGTTTATATCCGGGACAGATGGGGCAATAAATCCGATACGCTGGTCAAGGCTTTAAAGCCCTTAAAGGAGGTCGCGCTTGACAAAAGCCTGTTCAAGTATCACAATCCCGGGGATGACAATTCGTTTTCAACCAATTCATCGTTGTATCCCATTCAGGGTTTGTGGGATGGGTCAGGGTTATCTGCTTCTCCCAACTTCTATGCAAGTACCAGCAGCAATCCGATGCCCCAATGGTTTACCATCGATCTTGGTGTTCGTGCGAAGCTTAGTCGCATCGGGAAGATGGCGCGTATCGACTATGCGCTCTGGACGGGCGCTCATCCCCGTGAATTTGAATTCTGGGGAAGCATGGGCCCGACCGGCGTAGTGGTCCCCACAAACGAGCATGGATTTGACAATACCTGGTTTAAACTGGGGTATTTTGAACAACCCCGTCCTTCGGGTTACAACCCTGATGGAACAGTTCCCAGTTCCTACACTGCCGAAGATCGTGTCATGATCAATACCGGTACCGAGTTTGAAATGGACGACACCAAGTATGAGCATGCCTATGATGAGCTGCGCTATCTCCGTGTCGTGATTGTGAATACCTTCGCCACTTGGGACACCAAGGCAACTGTCGGGCAGGTACAGTTGGGTGAGATAACCCCTTTCGGGCAGATTCTT
>CAYRHB010000083.1:5052-10047 GCA_964424035.1 uncultured Leptolinea sp. | reverse complement strand
AGAATTATTTAAAATGCAGAATAACATGAAGAAGAGTTTATATATGCTGTTGGCCCTGATCATTGGGGTAGGATTCTACTCCTGTAAAGATCAGGATGGCGTGTACCAGGAGTTCGTCAAGAAAGGCGGATATGTCTATCCTCAGAAGACGAATGGTGTGGCAATATATTCCGGATTTAAACGTATTAAATTGGTTTGGGATGCGCCTAAGGACCCTTCGGTTAGAACGGCCAAGGTATACTGGAACAACAAAGCAGCAGTGAAGGACATCGATTATGCCAACTTTACCGGAGAACGGATCGAACTCCTGGTTGACGGACTTGAAGAAAGATCCTACACGTTTCAACTGGTGAATTTTGATTCCAATGGCAATCAGTCGATGGTAACCGAAATCACGGCATCTCCCTATGCGGAAAACTGGCTGATGATGCATGCTGATCGCACCGTTTCTTCTGCCGAAGTAAAAGGTAATGCTGCTGATCTGGTGATGAGCTATGGTACGAATGAGATGATTGCAACCCGCTTCAGGTATGTCAATACCAATGGTGAAACCGTTGTGCATAACGAGACCATGGATGCAATCAGCAATAAGATCTCTCTGCCCGGCGCTGTAAGCGGCAAGCGCTTTGAATTCAGTTCCAGCTATTGCCCGGCTGAAGGGCTGGATACCATCTGGAATGAATGGAAAAAGTCAATCAATCCTATCTCCGGACTATTGGATCGTAAATCGTGGGGGGTTGAAGTTACTGCCGATCAGATTTGGGACGGTAACTTTATGCCTTCCGAAGTGTTTGATGGCATTATTGACAGAAGCAACAGATGGGTGAGTGCTCAGGGAGCCCTGGCCAATGTTTTTCCAAAGATTATGGCGGTGGATATGAAGAAAGATTCATATTACATTAACAAGGTTTCATTATACCAGGATCAGGTCACCCTTAACAGGCGTTTTGGCAATTCGGTGGAGATTTATTGGGGAAATGAACCTTTCGATCCCAACGCAGGCTCTGAATATGCCGCTTCTCCCGGATTTGCTGCAGCAATTGCCAACAGTACCTATCTGACGACCACCTTTTACTTCAGCACCGCCACATGGACGAAAAGTTGGTCGGATATGCAGCATTTCAGATATCTGGCCGTTGTCTGGAAGAACTCCCGCTCCTCCAGCGGATGGATCGACTTGTGGGAAATGGAGTTTTACGGGTATGATGCGGCAGCAGGAGAGTAACAGGGAGAGGCTGGGCGGGCCACTACCTGTGGTGTGATTAGCCGCAAAAGGGCAGCCCATCCGGCAGGAAAATTTCCGGTTTTCCTGCCGGATTTAGGGCCGTTTGAGTTGAATAATCGTTTGTTCGGTTTGGTATTTTTATATCTGAATGGCCAATCCGTTTATTTGCAGACTTATCTTTATAGGAACGTAAATCAGACATACAATTGCGCAATTTAACCTGCAGGCGATCCTGTTCACCATTAATTAACAATCAAAAATTCGATTAAATAAATTACCATGATTAAATGTAAATTGTTGATCTTAAGTGTTCTGATTGGGATTTCGTCATGCAATGCGAAAGAAACCTCTGCAAAGACGCATACCCTTTCAAAAAGTGTGTTGATGGATAAAGTAAAGGGAGGATGGGCAGGTCAGGTGATCGGATGCACCTATGGAGGACCGACCGAATTCAAATGGAACGGCACGATGATAGGGGAGGATATCCTGATACCCTGGGATGACTCCCGGATGGAATGGTATTATAAAAATTCACCCGGTTTGTACGATGATGTGTACATGGATCTGACTTTTGTGGAAGTATTTGACAAATACGGACTCGATGCTCCTGATTCTCTGCATGCTAAGACCTTTGCAAATGCCGGATACCCGTTGTGGCATGCCAACCAGGCCGCACGGTACAATATTCTGAATGGCATTATGCCGCCTGCATCGGGTCATTGGAAAAACAACCCGCATGCAGATGACATTGATTTTCAGATTGAAGCCGATTTCGCAGGACTTATGGCACCGGGAATGGCCAACTCGGCGGCAGAGATAGGCTGGCGTATCGGCCACATTATGAATTACGGGGATGGAGTTTATGGCGGGGTGTATGTGGCGGCCATGTACGCCCTGGCTTTTGTTCACGACGACATTGAATTTATCGTGGAAGAAGCCCTGAAAACGATTCCACCGCAGAGTGAATATTACCAGTGCATAATGGATGTGATCAAGTGCTACCGCGAAGATCCTGCCGACTGGAAAAAAGCCTGGTTTGAGGCACAGAAAAAATGGACCTCCGACAGAGGGTGTCCCGAAGGGGTTTACAGACCCTATAATATCGATGCAAAAATCAACGGAGCTTACATTATTATCGGTTTGCTCTACGGAAAAGGCGATTACGGAGCTACCATTGATATCAGTACCCGCTGCGGTTATGATTCTGACTGTAACCCGGCCAACGCCGCCGGAATTTTAGGTACTATGATCGGATATAATAAAATTCCGGATTACTGGAAACAGGGAATTGATAAAGTGGAAAATCTTGATTTTGCACACACGAAGATGTCGCTCAACCATGTATATGAAACCGGACTCCGGCATGCTTTAGAGGTTATTAAAAGGAACGGGGGAAAAATCACCGGTGAGGATGTAAAAATCAAATACCAGACTCCTGAGAGCGTGCCTTTTGAACAGAGTTTTGAAGGGCTTTATCCTGTTGACAGAAGAACTGTCGGTGTTCAACTGACCAGTAAGAGGAAAGAGGTCACCTTCGATGTGGAAGGATCTGGTTTTGTCCTCATCGGCAGGGGCATGAAAGCAAACAACCTGAAGGATGAGATCCTTGAAACGGAGGTATTCATCGACGGGAATTTGTTGGAAGTGGCAAAAATCCCCACCAACGGACGTTTACGCCGCCACGATGTTACATGGAACTATGATCTGGAGGAGGGAAAACATACCGTAACCCTGAAAGTGAAACACGTACCCGAAGGATATCGGATTGAAACCCAGGACGTGCTCGTATATTCACGGAATAAACCGGGTAAAGTTGTTTACTACTAACCCCTTATTTGAAACAACCATGTTCCCCCGAACACATAAGGACATCTGGTTTACCTCCATGAGCATTCCGTGGCATGAATTGCGGAACACTCATATTTATGATGTATAATTGAGGAACGGTATTTTAAATAACAACTAAACGCATGAACAATTTTCAGCTGATTTTATGCTTTCTGTTTTTTTTCTCTCAAACAATTAATCAGGGCGTTGCCCAGATTCAGAACGATGAAGTATATGAGTATCCCGGCTTAAACAGTCAGGATTACCGGTATAATATCAGAATACCCGATATCAACGGATACAAAACCCTGAAATGTGATTTTCATGTACATACAGTTTTTTCAGATGGAAAAGTTTGGCCCGACCAACGGGTCAAGGAAGCCTGGAATGAAGGATTGGATGTAATTGCCATTACAGATCATCTTGAGTATCGCTCCAACAAGGAAATATTGATCAGCGATCACAATAAATCGTTTGAAATTGCAAAAAAGCAAGGAGATGCAATTGGGATGCTGGTGGTCAAAGGTGCAGAAATTACCCGTCAGAAGCCACTCGGCCATCTGAATGCTCTTTTTATCAAAGATGCTAATAAACTGGATGTTCCTGACGGCAACGATGCCATAAATGAGGCGGTACTACAAGGAGCCTATGTATTATGGAACCATCCCGGATGGCCGGATGATGTGAGTACGATTTATCCTGTTCACCGGAAATTGATTACAGAGAATAAGATTCACGGAGTGGAGGTTTTCAACGGCTGGGAGGCATACCCTAAGGTGATTGATTGGTGTAATGAGTTCGGATTAGCCCCATTCTCCAATTCAGACATACACTACACAAGTTCTAACCTGTACAGGGAAAAGGCGATGCGCCCGATGACCCTGGTCTTTGCAAAGGAATATACGGAAGAATCCCTGAAAGAAGCTTTGTTTTCCGGGAGAACGGTTGCATTTTACAATCATGTTTTATCCGGGAAAGAGGAATTCCTGAAAGCGATTATTAAGGCATCTCTTTCAACCAGAGTGATCAACCAGGAAAAAGGGACTGTTGAAATTACCAACCACAGCGATATTGTCTTTGAAATTCAATATGGAAAATACATGTATCCGCTCTCTTTGTATCCCAATCAAGTGCTTCGGGCTAATATTCCGGCAGGTTCAGAGGTAACATTCAAAAACTGCATTACCGGAAAGGATCGGTACGTAGTGTCTGTTTTATGGTGAAATAAAAGCCATTAATTTAAAATGGATAAAACAGAATTTAGATACGATTCAATGTATTATAAATTCAAAGATGCATCTTCAATTCATAACCAAGCCAGATTTAAACAGGTAAGTTAATAATAAATCAGCATGACAGAAAAAAACATAATAGTTATCGGAAGTTCCAATTCCGATTATATTATCACCATGGATCATTTTCCCCAGGGAGGTGAAACCCTTGAAGGCTTGTCGTTTCATCAGGCCATGGGGGGTAAGGGTGCCAATCAGGCAGTGGCCGCTCAACGTTCGGGAGGATCAGTCCGCTTTGTCACCAGCCTGGGTGACGATTTCAATGGCAGGAATGCGTTGGCCTATTATAAGAATGAAGGAATCGATGTATCGCTTTCGCTGCTGACAGAGAATGAAACCACCGGAACGGCGGTAATCTGGGTAGATAAACGGGGTGAGAACAGCATCGTGGTGATACCTGGAGCCAACAGGCTTCTGGAGTTCGGATATATCATCAGCCATCAGGAAATAATTGAGAATGCGGATTTGATTATCCTTCAAATGGAAATACCCTATGAGACGGTAAAGACCATTTGCGGGATTGCATCCCGTAACGGGAAGAAAGTGATTCTGAATGCTGCTCCTGCTTCCTGTTTGGAGGAAGAGATCCTGCGTTCCCTGTACATCCTTGTGGTCAATGAATCAGAGGCGGAAACCATAACCGGCGAGAAG
>CAYRHB010000083.1:0-5042 GCA_964424035.1 uncultured Leptolinea sp. | reverse complement strand
ATCATCAATGCCTTGCTGGGTATGGGCGTGAAGAACGTCATTCTGACGCTGGGCAGCAAAGGGTGTATCTTCAGCAACGGAATGGAATGCCTGCGAATTCCTGCCTTTAGTGTGGAAGTGAAGGATACAACCGGTGCAGGGGATACCTTTTGCGGAGCCCTTGCAGTGGGTATCCACAAATATCAAAGCATGGAACAGGCTCTCAGGTTTGCCTCAGCCGCTGCTGCGCTAAGCGTAACAAAGCTTGGAGCCCAACCTTCCATTCCTCACGAAAAGGAAATCAACGATTTTTTGAAGAGCTTGAGTATATTAACATAATCAAAAAAAACCAACATGTTTATCATTGAAAGTTATCCACTGGCCATTCTTTTTTGCTTCATTACGATGCTTTGCTGGGGATCATGGGGTAACACCCAGAAACTTGCCGGTAAAAGCTGGAGGTATGAACTGTTCTACTGGGATTATGTAGTTGGTGTATTGCTGCTGTCACTGATTTTTGCCTTTACACTGGGAAGCATGGGCAGCAGCGGACGGAGTTTTCTGAACGACCTTTCCCAGGCCCATTTGAGTAACATCGGCAGTGCTTTCCTTGGAGGGATCATTTTCAATGCCGCCAATATTCTTTTATCGGCCGCCATTGCCGTTGCGGGCATGTCTGTCGCTTTCCCGGTGGGTATAGGACTGGCACTGGTGCTTGGTGTGATCATCAACTACCTGGGATCGCAGAAAGGGGATCCCCTGTTTTTATTCCTTGGGGTGGGTCTGGTTACCGTAGCTATCGTAATCAATGCCTTCGCTTACAGAAAAGCCTCCTCAGGCAACCAGAAAGTCACTTCAAAAGGAATTCTCATTTCGGCCCTGGCGGGTCTGCTAATGTCGTTCTTTTACCGGTTTGTGGCTGCTTCCATGGATCTTGACAATTTCGTGACGCCGGCAGCAGGTAAGATGACACCCTACACCGCTATGGTGGTCTTTTCCATAGGGGTATTCCTCAGTAACTTCATTTTCAATACAATATTGATGAAGAAGCCCATCAGTGGTGAACCGACCAATTACAGGACCTATTTTAAAGGGAACTTCTCCATTCACCTGGTCGGGGTGCTGGGTGGCCTGATCTGGGGCATCGGCAACTCTTTCAATCTGATTGCTGCAGGAAAAGCAGGTGCAGCCATTTCCTACGGGTTAGGCCAGGGGGCAACCCTGGTTGCGGCTTTATGGGGGGTGTTTATCTGGAAAGAGTTTAAAAATGCACCCAAAGGAACCGGCAGGATGCTGTTGTGGATGTTCTTCCTCTTTATCCTGGGAATTGTTTCCATCATTTATGCCGGGCAATAATCATTGCAGTACATCATTGCCTATTTTTGATTTCAAGCATTTTGATGAAATAACCTCCAACCACTGACCGGGCTTGAAAGCCGACTTGCCTGGCATCGGTTGTTTCGTACCAGTCGGTCATCGGTACGCGGCTTGGCGTTTCGTTAACGAACAAATGGACCGGATCAATAATTTTCCGGAAGGTTTCTTCATCGTTGGCCAGCGTTGCTGTCCAGATGATCCAATCGGCTTTGGAATAGGTTTCCCGGTTATCCAGAGGCAATCCGTATTTGTTTTGTCTGGTGAGGTAATAAGCTAATTCCTTTTGAGCAACTTCCTTTGGGAAAATATGGAGCCCGAGAAGCTTGTCCCAAACCAGGTTATATTTTTGGCTCCAGGTTCCGGGTTGGTCGAATGTTAACCGGTAATGATCACCATCGTTAGCCATCTTCTCCCATTGGGCTGCCATTTCACGGGCTTTTGCAGTGTAGATTTGAGCAATGTCGGTTTTACCAAGCATTTGTGCCAGTTGTCCGTAACAGGCAACGCCCAGAATGGCTTTAACTGAAAGATTGGCATTGTGGGCAAAGTGACCTGCAAAATCATCGGTGCAAAGCTGGTTTTCGGGATCGAGCCCATTTTGAAGCAGGTAGTCGGCCCAGGTTGTCAGTACATCCCAGTGCTGTTTCGCGTAGTTGGCGTTACCTTCCTTATGGGCAATTGCCCCGGTCAGAATCAACATGTTTCCGCTTTCTTCAACGGGCATGTCGCCACCGTATGTTTGACCGTTGGCTTTCGGGTATGTTCCCACATCGTGCGCGGCAAAAGGTTTGTTCCACTTTCCGCTTTCCGAATAATAAAAAATCGGGTTCATCATTCCTTTCAGTAAGTCAGGATTATAATGCAGATAGAGTGGAGCTGAAGGGTAAGTGATGTCAACTGTACCGATTGAGCCATTGCTGAAGTTCTCTTTCGAAAGGAATAAAATATTGCCTTGTTTATCCTTCACCAGCTTATGAGCTGCAATCGACTGGCGGTATGCTGCTACACACAATTCAGCATAGTTTTGTCCGCCGGCCTGCATCGCTTCATCCCAAAGCCGGGAGTCAAATTCATCACATTTTTTCATGATGCCCTTCTGATCCTTGCTGGCTGACTTCAGGGCATCGCCCATGGTAACTTTTCCGTCTTCTTTCCACCAGGCCATCAGGTTATCGCCAAAATACTGAATGCTGTATAAATCGTCGTAGGCCAGCATCACGGTTCCTGAAACCGGTTTGGTTGCAACCGGTCCCATGGCTTCGGTACAAGCCAGAACCGGCATGGCCTTATTCATCTTTGCGTTCATCTTATCAGCTCCATCCTGATCAAGTTTACCGTTCTGTACAAATTGCGATTTGGTTTCCTGATATCCGCCCAGCGCGTAACTTCGGTTTGCCGAGGTCTTTCCGCAGAGATAGAAATATCCCCAATCAATGCGCACATTGTCACCTTTCTTCTGCAGTACAGGTTGTTGAACGGTTCCGGTTTTCAGGCAGGTGAGCCCATCTGTCTGTGTTTTCTCGAGAGTCACTTGCTGCAAGATATTGTGGACCGCCCATTCGGGAGTCGCCTCGAAATAGATTTGTACATCGTGTTTGGCGCCATCGGTTGACGAAACCGTGTAATGGACGTAATTTACCGGCCGTGATAGTATATCCAGACGATCAGTTAGCAGCGGAGATACAAAATTCAGCTTCAGGTCGACCGGTCCGCATGCAAATTCGTAATGGGTTTGTGTTGCCGACAGGGCCACCGACTTTTGAACAGCCGTTTGAGGAAATATTTCTCCTTTTTCGTTTTCCTGGTATAGCCCGAAATCGACATAACCGCCACTAGCCTTATTCTGACAATGGACGGCAATCACATTCTTTCCGCCGGGGATTAACAATTTGCGCAAGTCATCGTTCAGGAAAAGTACCACGTTATTAAACCATGTAAACCCGGTTTCAACAATCTTTTTGCCATTCAGGAACAACTCAAAAATGTCATCGTGCGAATACATCAGCATGATTTTCTGTGCCGAAAGTGGTGAGTCGAGTGTGAATTCGCGGCGTACCCAGATGTCTTTTGTTTCCCACAATGTCCCCAGCACCGGCTGACCTTTGGTGCCAAAAGCGCCCTTGCCGCCGGTCCAGCTTTTATCGTTGAAATCAGGTTTTTCCCAACCTTCAGCGGGTTTGTTCAGTACATATTTCCCATTCCAGCCTCCCCCATCAGCCATTGGTAAAAGTGCATCTTTCGGAACATCTTCTTTTCCCAAAAAACGGTATGTTTTCCCGTCAACCCTGATGGCTCCGATGAGACCGTGACGCTTGCCGGTCCAGTGACATACTTCTCCGTCAAAAAGTTGATTGGTATTCGACCAGGCGGAGGTATAGGGGTCGATGGTTACCAGCGGATATGCCGGAGCCCGGAGATTCCGGGTTTTACCGGTTGATACGGTTTTCCAGGCTGTACACGAAAATGCCGGCAACAGGATAGCCAGCAATCCAACGCCCAGATTCCTCAGCAGATTGCCAAACAAGATGTTTCTGTTATTCATATATCAAAAGATTACTTTGTTTATGACATTGATTTTAATGTTGTTCGTTTTATTGTTGTGTTCTTCGTTCATTCCGCTCGATGGCTTGTTCGAACAGTGCTGCCGCCGATGGATCGAATTCTGCCAGTTTTTCCCATTCAGGCGAACCATAAACTCCGGCTTGGGAATAGTCAAATGCTTTAAACCCGATTTTCCGCAGGATGGCCTTGTTTTTTATCCTGAAATCGAATCCTGAAGGAGAAACGAATCCGGGATCAGCAATGATTGAATGAACATCTTTTCCAGATTTCTGCCATTCGGAGAACGAAAGGTTTTTAAACCGGATGTCTTTGGGACTGGCAGCGTTCCAGTAACAATTGCTGTCTGATTTTATGTTGATTTTACCCCAGCTGTTGGCCAGCAAATCGCTGCCGTTAAACCAGATAATGTTGTTTGTAAATGTGAATGAAAGGTGATCTTCAATTCTGGTAGCCTGAAGCTGCGCTTTCATATTATTGGCAAAAATGTTGTTCCTAATGAAGTTTTCCTTTCCGTAGTGCTGATGAAATCCCGAACTTTTACAGTTGTACACCAGATTGTTTTCCATCACAATACCGGTCGAACCTTCATCGGTATAAAGTCCCCAGCCACCGTAATCGTATGAATATACATGGTGTACCACATTATTGCTCACGGTAGTTCCTTCGGAGCTGCCCAGGCAATAAACACCGCCCATATCGCACAATTCGCCCCAGCCCAAGTGGTGAATATGGTTAAACTCAATCCTATTTCGTTTAGACGGGCTGAATGTATATCCCCAAACCCAGCCAACCGAAACGCCTGAATAGCGAAAATCGGCAATCTCGTTGTGGGTGACCTGGTTGTCGCTGGCATAAAAAATGGTTACGCCCACAGCACATGGAAATACTAAACCTCCAGAACGGATAATGTTGTTATCCACAACAATATTGTGGGTGAGATTTTCCATGTTCTCAGGCTGAAGTGTTGTGCCAATTTTTACACCACCAGCGCCAAGATCTTGCAAATAGCAGTGTTCGATACTACAGTCGTACCTGTTTACGCGAACCAAACCCCATTGTTAACAAAATTTTAAAAACTCAAATTTAACAAATTTTTTTTAGTTAAAAAAAAACAAAAACCCCCC
>CAYRHB010000082.1:0-16738 GCA_964424035.1 uncultured Leptolinea sp. | reverse complement strand
GTCGAAGCCCGGTGGCTGAGCCTGTCGAAGCCCGGTGGCTGAGCCTGTCGAAGCCAAAACCGGCAATTATAAGAGGATTTACCCTCACCATCGAAAAGCAATGGACCGCAAACACCCGTCATGCTGAGCACCGCGAAGCATCACGGCCTGAACAAAACACTACCCTTTTATGCAACGAAACAACATCCGGAGATCGAATGACCAAAAACCACAAACACCCGTCATGCTGAGCACCGCGAAGCATCCCGGCTGTAACAAGACGCTTCCCTTTTACGCAATTAAACAACACCCGGAGATCGAATGACCGAAGAACATAAACACAAGAACGGATTACTAAAACCCTCCCGCCCGGTGGGCATCATCGGGTATGGCGCTTATGTACCACGCTACCGCCTGCCGGCGGCCGAAGTCGCCCGCGTATGGACAGGCGGTGCAGGCGGCACACCGGTAAAAGAAAAATCCGTCCCCGGACTGGATGAGGACGTGGTCACCATGTCCATCGAAGCCGCCCGTAACGCCCTGGCACGTGCCGGCATCAACCCGTTCGAACTGCGCTCGGTGTGGGTGGGCTCTGAATCACATCCTTACGCCGTCAAACCGACCGGCACCATCGTGGCCGAAGCCATCGGCGCAACACCTGCCGTCTCTGCCGCCGACTGGGAATTCGCCTGCAAGGCCGGAACCGAAGCCTTTACCGCCGCCATGGGACTGGTCGGATCCGGTATGGCCAACTATGCCATGGCAATTGGCATGGATACTGCGCAGGGACGTCCCGGTGACGCGCTGGAGTATACCGCCGCCGCCGGAGGAGCCGCCTATATCCTGGGTCCGGCGGAAGACGCCCTGGCCGGGGTCAATGCGGCCTATTCCTATGTCACCGACACGCCCGACTTCTTTCGCCGGGCTGACCAGAAATATCCTGAACATGGGCAGCGTTTCACCGGTGAACCGGCCTATTTCCACCATATCACCTCTTCGGCAAATGCCCTGTTGGAAATGGCGGATGCCAGACCGGAAGATTTTACCTACGCCGTGTTCCATCAACCCAACGCCAAATTTCCGCAGCGGGTTGCCGGGATGTTGGGATTCAAACCCGAGCAGATCGCACCCGGTTTGCTCTCGCCGGTCATCGGCAACACCTACGCCGGCGCAGCCCTCATCGGGTTGAGTGCCGTCCTGGATATCGCCAAACCCGGCGACCGGATTCTGGTTGCCTCCTTTGGCTCCGGCGCGGGATCCGATGCCTTCGACATCCGTGTGACAGAAAAGATCACCGAACGGCAGAATAAAGCCCCCGGCACACAGGACTACATCGCGCGCCGCACGCCCATTGATTACGCCACCTACGTCCGCTACCGCGGCAAACTGGCGGTCAAGTAGGAGTCGCGCATGAGAGACGTCATCATTGCCGGCATCGGGCAGACGCCCGTGGGTGAACACTGGGATATCAGCCTGCGCAGTTTAGCCGCGCAAGCCATGCTGGCCGCCATCAAAGACGCGGGTGGCATAAGACCACAGGCGCTGCATATTGGGAATTTCCTCGGTCCTACGCTGTCGCATCAGGAAAATCTGGGCGCGCTGCTGGCCGATAACGCCGGCCTGACCGGCATCGAAGCCTTAACCGTGGAAGCTGCCGGCGCCTCGGGTGGAGCCGCGCTGCGCGTGGGGGTGAACGCGGTGGCCTCGGGATATGTAGACAGCGTATTGGTGGTTGGCGTGGAAAAGGTGACCGACATGGTCGGCCCGGAGGTGGAATCCGCCGCCGCCCTATCCACCGATTATGATTACGAAGGCATGGCCG
Organism: uncultured Leptolinea sp.; assembly: GCA_964424035.1. Lineage (GTDB taxonomy): Bacteria > Chloroflexota > Anaerolineae > Anaerolineales > Anaerolineaceae > Leptolinea. Next base: position 14,937 of record CAYRHB010000082.1, on the reverse strand, counting down.
GATTAAGTACTCCGGCACAGGCCGCGCTGCTGATGCAGCGCTATATTCACGAATACAACCCGCCGCGTGAAGCCTTCGGGGCGTTCGCCCTTACGGCGCATACCAACGGCGCGGGCAACCCCAATGCCTTCTTCCGCAAGGCTATTAAAAAGGAAACCTACGCCTCCGCCGGGATGATCAGCGAGCCGCTGAATCTATTTGACATGGGACCCTATGCCGACGGCGCCGCGGCAGTACTGCTCACCGCGCGCGACCGGCTCCCTGCCACACTACCCCACCCACCGGTGCGCGTTTCGGGCAGCAGCGTGGTGATCGACACCCTGGCGTTGCATGACCGTCCTGATCCGCTGGCGTTCGATGCCGCACGTATCTCCGTGGAACGCGCCTGCCGTCAGGCTGGTATCAAACCCGATGATGTGGACCTCTTTGAGGTGTGTGACGCGTTCAGCATCTTCGCGCTGCTTTCGTTGGAAGCCGCAGGCCTGGCCCGACGCGGCGAAGGCTGGAAGCTGGCCATGAGCGGTGACCTGGCGTTGACCGGCAGTCTGCCTGTGCTGACCATGGGCGGCTGCAAGGCGCGCGGCAACCCGATCGCCGCCGTGGGCGTTTACCAGGCGGTGGAAGCTGCAATGCAGCTCCGCGGTGAGGCCGGTGTTAACCAGGTCAGTGCCGCCCGCCGCGCGTTGATCCAGTCCCTTGGCGGACCGGCTTCGACGGCTGCCGCGCACGTGCTGGAACGGCTGGAATGATTTGCTTTGAATTGCCTCTCTTTCAAAGATAGGTGGGGAAGATTCGGTTCCGGTCTTGACACAATCCATGTCTGCCACATGAAAACCGAAACATGCATTTTAAGTGCAGGTAGCGAAGGTTCGCTGCCCGAGCTTGTCGAGGGCCGGAATGTGGCTTCGACAGTTGCTCAGCCACCGGAGCTTTCGACTGGCTCGCCCGCCGGAGCCTTCGGCAGATCACCCACCGGAAACAAGTTGATAGGATTTGAGAGTCCTGTCTGGATAAACTAGGCATACGTTAAACTCGGAAATAGAAAGAAGAAATGTTATGGAAATACCCCGCCATTGGAGATTGAAAAAACAGCGCTACGGTCTGATCGGCGAAGTCTGCCCGCACTGTGACGCGAAGATCTTCCCCCCGCGTGATGTCTGTCCGCACTGCGGCGGCGAAGCCAAAACCGCGTTCAATTTCAGCGGCAAGGGCGAGGTGTATTCCTACACGGTGATGCATGACGCGCCCGCCGGTTTTGATACCACCACTCCGTACGCCGTAGCCCTCGTCAAACTGGAGGAAGGCCCCGTGGTCACCGCCCAGCTCACCGACCTGGGAGAAGAAGCACCGCGCATCGGCATGCCCGTCGAGATGGTCACGCGCAAAATCCGTGAAGATGGTGATGAGCGGGGTATGTTGATCTACGGGTATAAGTTCCGACCCCTGTTGCAGGGGAATTAGAGATTGAGAGTCAAACGCCCCCCATGTCAATGTGGAGGGCGTTTTTGTTTATAGTGTAGGTATAGAACAATTATTTGTTCAATGTAACACACCTGACCTGTGGGTTTGCGTTTCATACGTTTGACGTTGTCTACACATTGAGTTTTTTCTGCTCCCAAGCATTGTCCACTTCCGCCCACCCGCAAGTAACGCACACTGTTTGCCACCCTCATCTCAAAAACAGTCTCCCTTCTATGCTACACTGAAGGCAGGATACATCCAATGACTATTCAGAGTAGCGTTCAAATCGGTGATGTTATTCGCAATGCTGTTGTATTCAACACCAAAAACTGGCCAGGTGGCACGATGAATTCTGATTCTTTAATCCAGTCTGTCCAAGATTTCTTTGCTGTCTTAGAAGAACGTAAAATTGATTATGTTCTTGTCGGGGGAATTGCCATCCTTCATTATGTTGAAGGAAGAAATACTCAAGATTTAGACTTGCTAATGGCCGTTTCCTCTTTGGAAAAATTACCCGAACTCAAAATCACAAGCCAAGATATGTATTTTGCTCATGCAAATTATGGCGAATTGCAAATCGACCTTTTACTCACACAAAACCCGCTTTTCAAAAAAGTTCATAAAGAGTATTCAAAGGTTCAAAAGTTTCTTGACCGAAAAATCCCTTTGGCAACTGTTGAAGGTCTATTGCTCTTAAAGTTATACGCGTTACCTTCTATGTATCGGCAGGGTAATTTTGCAAGAGTCGGTATTTACGAAAATGATATTGCGACTTTACTTCATTATTATCAGTCAGACATGGCTGCAATACTCGATGAAATTTCAAAGTATGTAAATGAAACAGATTTGGCAGAAATCAAAGGCATAGTATCTGATATTCAAAAGCGTATTAAACGTTTCAAAAATGAGTCTCGCTAAACAGGCAGGTGGCTGACGAAGCGTACACCTGACGCCGGGGATTCTGCGGCAATCTCAAATAGTTTTGTCTTGCTTCGAATTTTGCTTGCTTCCAGACATAAACCACACCTACCCCAGCGCCATGCTTTTAAGCGTAAACCGTTAGACGCTTATAGAGATGAAAATTATGATAACCCTCAATGGAAATGAATATAAACTATGTTTGATCGATACCAATGTTGTAAGCGAAATCATAAAGCATCCCGATACTATTGGGCAGCGATATTTTGAAAAAATGAATCCGGGAAAATACATCCCCTGTTTTTCATTATTTACCATTTTAGAATTAAGACAGACCGAAAAAGTATATAACAGCTTTCTGGAGATATTCTCAATAATTCCTTGTTTTATTTTGAAAAGCCTCGATCAATTATTTCAGGATGAATTAGATAACTACCCAGATTCAGATAAAGTTTCTCCAATTTTGGTTTCCTGTCCAAGAGTATTAGCTTCTAAGGGCTTAAAGCTTGGCGAATTGCTAGAATTGGCTTTTTGCCAACCTAAATTGCGACAAGCTGAACACAAGTGGAGTTCAGAAAAAATCGAAATTCTTGAGGGTATGCAGAAACTTGTAAAAAACTATCCGCCCAAAGGTGAAAAATATACTCAAAGCGAAATACGATCTTTTGTGGAATTTGCAGGATACCAACAAATAGCATTAAAAGCATATGATTTCGCCCGTTACATGGCTGATAAAAAGTGTCAAGTCCTAGTTTGTTCTTTCCCTTCAATCAAGATAATAACTTTAACGACGTTCTACAAATTTTATATAGATAAAAGACGTTCACTAGAATCCGATCCTTTTGATATTATCATTTCGTCCGCTATTCCTTATGTTGATGCTGTAGTTACAGAAAAGCATTTGGCAGATATTCTAATGAAAGTAAAACGACAAGATAACTTTCTCAATTGCCTTGAAATTTACAGATTAAAGGATTTTCAGACTATAGGCGGTTAACATAACTTGCGCCTGGCGTGTAGGACGGATCACGTGCGGCATTTAATAGTTCTATCTAGCTTCACGTTTTTACTTCTGCCAAATATTTTCCACGTCCACCTTAGTGCTAGTAAGTAAGGATGTGCTCGATTTAAGCGCATCCCGGTGGCTCACCTATCCGAGCAAAGAGCACCCGGTATGTATGTGGTTAAAGGCAATGCAAAAAAATCGAAGTTGACGCCGAGAAGCAAGTTTCATTTGCATACCGGTTATAGTGAATTCGCGAAAAGTTGAAATTTGAAGCATCTTATAATCTTATAGGGTTCTTGTTGTATATCGTCTTGTATTGAAAAAATAATTTGGGAAATTATAATCATAAGAGTGGGGGTTGAAATTTCATTGCGATTACTGAATTCCAAGCAGAACTGGAATCTAACCTTTTCGATATAAACCTCGTCATCAGTATCGCAAACCATTGGATGGCTGATAGCATAACGTATACAGGAACAGCTCTCGAGATGACGCCTTCCAGAACTGGAGGAACTGATCCATGATTGAGTCGCCCATTAATAAGACAAGAGTACATGTCTTACTATTTATCTTATGTATCATAGCTATCGCGTGCAATCTACCAGCCGCGGCAAAGGTTGTTAGAGAGGCTTTTTCAGAAAAATGTTATCCTGTAAGCCGTATTGAATATGAAAAAGCCGCAGCCGAATTAGGTCGCTCACCCAGAACACCCAGGTATCCAGATAGCGCAGTCTATTATGTATGCGGTATCGAAGATCCAAGTTTTGTCATAACATCTGTGCGGATGACAGATGGTACCGCGCCAGATGAAGACAATGATAATACGGAAGCCAATGTGATGGATCAGAATCAAATACCGGCAGGTAGTTATCAAGGAAAAATAACGAATACCGATATGGCTACCAGGGGTTTAGTGGAATGGAAAGTGCAAGGCACTGTTGAAAGTAATGAGATTATTATCCATGTGTCTGAAGATGGTACAGTCACGGGACAATTTTCATATGAAAAAACAGGTAACATCTTGATCTCCGATGATGGCGGCGGTTCACATGAGCCTTGCATCAACTCAAACGATCAATTTTTCAAAGGGGATGCATCCGGTATATTAACGGGAAACACAGGGGGAATTATATTCAAGATTCAACACACTATTGTGAATAAATTTTCTGAAGGTTGTAGCATCGGTCCAAAAGAGGAAATAACTGTAAAAGATTTTAATCAACATTTTGAAATTCGCATTACTTCTTCTGAGATGATAGGAACGAGCATTTTATCAGCAGAAGATGGTCATCCGGTAAAAGCAACTTTCAGGCTTGTAAAACAATGAAAATCCGGTAAACATGCACGGTCCACCAACCCCGTCCCTGATGTCGCTTATTCTGATAACAGTCGAGGCTCTGGTATTCATTATTGACTTTTAAGGATGGGATGGCAACCGGGATGAACGCAAGGGACGAATTCATTCAAGGTAAGGTTATTAATTAGAAAATTCGTATGGTGGGATCGCTTTTGATCCCACCACGGACTATTCGCCCCGGCTCATGTCCATCAGCTTCATATCTGCTTTTCGACCCCATTCAGTCGGGTACACACCGTCTTTACATACCGGTGATAACTTATGCCGAGACCGAACGTCGTTCCACACCACCGGCAGAAGCTTACAGCTTGATTGTGACGCGAAAAGCAGCCTTCGGTTGAAAGTCACCAGTGTGAAAAAGTACGTTCCCCCGGGCGACCTGAATCGTCGCTATTCCGGCATGAGGTAATTTTATACCATCGGGTTGGAAGAGGTTTGGAGAGACCGTGACGTGGTGGGATCAAACGCGATCCCACCTTACAAATTAGATACCGGTCGAACTACGTCTATCGGACCGGAAAATCTATATCGCTTACCTTGATCTCGAAATCTGTATAATGATGAAATCATGAACGTCCTGTCAGAAAGCATACCCGGTGCAGATCACCTTCATTAAACCCACTCTCGGCAGCCGGAAAGAGGGGGAACGGTTCATCGACGAAGCGCGCATGGAACCCCTGTCCCTGGGCATTCTGGCAGGGTTGACCCCGCCGGGCGTGGACTGCCGCCTGGTTGACGACCGGGTCGACGAGATCGATTACGATGAGCCGACAGACCTGGTTGCCATCAACATCGAAACCTTTACCGCCCGGCGCGCCTATGAGATCGCCGCCGAATACCGCGCCCGCGGGGTTCCGGTTGTGATGGGCGGGATGCACGCCACCCTGATCCCGGATGAGGTGGCGGAACACGCAGATGCCATCTTCACCGGTGACGCCGATACTCTCTGGCCGCAGCTTGTGGCTGACGCACACAAAAGGCAACTCCGGGCGCGCTACACGGGCACATCGGGGATTCCCCAATCTGGTATCATCCCCCGCCGGGACCTGTATAAAGGAAAGCGCTACCTGCCGGTCAGCCTGCTCCAATTCGGGAGGGGCTGCAGGTTCACCTGCGAGTTTTGCGCAGTCAGTAAATACTTCAACCATTGCCACTATTACCGGCCGGTTTCCGAGGTGGTGGCCGAGATAGAATCATTGCCCCGCCGTGAGATTTTTTTTGTTGACGACAATTTTGTGGCCAACCCTGAAGCGGCGAAGGAACTCCTTCGCGCGTTGATCCCGTTGAAAATTCGCTGGGTGTCGCAGGCCAGCCTTGACCATACCCGCGATCCGGAATTGATGCAGTTGTTTGTTGAAAGTGGATGCATGGGCAACGTCATCGGTTTTGAAAGCCTCGATCCTGACAACCTGCGTCAGATGCGAAAAGCCGCCAACCTGACCGCATTCGACGGGTATGCACAGGCTGTGGCGACGCTGCGTGAGCATCATCTGCAGACCTGGGCAGCTTTCGCCCTCGGCTATGACCACGACACGGTCGAGTCGATCCTGCAAACCTGTGAATGGGGGATTGAAAACCATTTCACGTTCGCGGCCTTCAATGTGTTGATGCCCTACCCCGGAACCCCTTTTTATGATCGCTTGAAAGCCGAAGACCGGCTGCTGTATGACGGACGCTGGTGGCTTCACCCGGATTACCGGTTCAACCACGCGACTTTCCGGCCGGCACGTATGACGCCCGACGAGTTGACCGAAGCCGCCTGGGAATGCCGCAAACGCTGGAGCAGCTGGTCTTCCATCGTAAAACGGGCATTCGATCCACTCACCAATCTCGCCACACCCTACCGCTTTGCCACATACTGCGCCTACAATCCGCTGTACCGGCGCGAAGCATTCAAACGCCAGAACATGCTGCTGGGGGTCCGGTGATGGCCGAACCCGGTTTCGAAATCCGGTGGGCATCACCTGCCGATGAACCGGATATCCGGTCGCTTGTGGGTTCCGTACCCATGCCGGGTGCTGTTGCGGTGCGCTTTGCCCGCGAACCGGATTATTTCCTGGGGACCACCATCATGGGCGATCCTTGTGATGTCCTGGTTGCCCGCCACCAGCCGGATGGAGACCTTGCCGCTATCGCCTGCCGGGCGGAAAGCCGGGCTTATCTCAACGGGCAGGCATCCCGACTGGGTTACATCGGCCAGATCCGGATCGCGCTGCCATACCGCGGGCATTGGCTGGTCAACCTGGGGGCGGAACAGTTCAGGCAGGCGGGGCCTTCCGGTCTGCTCTATTTCGGGGTCATTGCCCGTGAAAATCCGCGCGCCCGCCAGTTACTGGTCGGTTCGCGGCCGCCAGCCGGCCTGCACACCCGCCACATGTGCGGACTGACAACCTGCTCAATCCTATTAAGACCCTCGCGCATCCATCACCTGCCCGGGGTTGACCTGTCGCCTGCCTCGCCGGAAACCCTGCCGGAAGTAGTCACTTTCCTCAATCTCAATGGTCCCCGCCGCCAGTTCTTTCCCGCCTACACGCTTGATGATTTTTCCGGTGGATCGAAACTGCGCGGTTTGCATCCGCAGAATATCATGGTGGCACGCCGCGGAAACCGGGTGGCGGGGGTAATGGCCGTCTGGGACCAGGCAGCATTTAAACAGGATATTGTTGATTCCTACGGACCGGCGTTGCGCCGCCTGCGGCCTGTCTACAATCTGGCTGTCCGTTTTCTTGGGGCATCGCCGCTCACCCCGCCGGGACAGGTCATCCCGCTCGCGTTCGCCTCCTGCATCTGCGTGGCTGATGACGACCCGGACGTGATGAAAGCGCTGCTTTCTGCCAGTGTGAAACATGCGTTTGAGCAGGGAAAGGTTTTCCTGATGCTCGGCCTGGCTGACGAAGATCCGCTCCTGCCCATTGCCAGGCGGTACCTCCATGTGGAATACCACAGTGACCTGTTCGCGCTTTCCTGGTCGGAAGACCCCATTCATCAACTGGACAGGCGCATTCCGTATATTGAAATTGCCACCCTTTGATCAAAGGCACTCAATGAGAAAGGACGGATACCATTTCTGAACATCGACTGACTCAATGGGAAGCGACCTCACTGATGGTCGGCGCCGGTGTGGGGGCGGGTATCATGGCCGTTCCATTTTTGACGGAACGGGTTGGCCTGTTGGGACTGGCAATCATTCTGCCTGTTGCCTGGGCAGCCAGTTCGCTGATCCATCTTATGCTGGCGGAAGTGCTGTTCCGCACCGGGCAGGATATGCAAATTGTGGAATTGATGCGCCTGTACGTACTGCGCGGGCGGGTCGGTCGCTGGCTGTTATGGGCGGTATTCATCCTGCTGAGTGTAGCCTTTCTGGCCAACCTCGCGGCGTATGTTTCCGGCGCGGGAGAGATCCTGTCCGGGCTGGCCGGAATCGACCGGCATTTCGCTGAATTCCTCATCTATGCAGTCTCAGCCGGTGTGGTGTTCTTCGGGCTTAAAGCGGTGGGGGTTGCGGAGCGCTATGGCACCCTCATGCTGGTTGGGCTGGTTGCCGCCATCGGATTTGGCGCGGTTTCGCGGCCCTTCCGGCTGCAAATCGCATCATCCGGCTCAACGACCCAATGGCTGGCGCTGTATGGCATGGTGATGTACGCGCTCTGGACGTTCTACAGTGTGCCGCAGGTTGTGAAAGGACTGGGAACAGATCACCGCGGCGCTGTTCGCGCCATCCTGATCGGCCTGGGGATCAACGGATTGCTCACCCTGGTCGTTGCCCTGATCGCCCTCGGGATCTCAAGCCGGGTTACCGAAATGGCGATCATCGGTATTTCAGAGAATCTGGGGACATGGGCGGGAGTGACCGGCTCACTTTTCATCATCTTCGCCCTGATAACCAGTTACTGGTCCGTGTCACTGGCACTGGCCGATATCCTCCGCGAGCGGACAGGCCTTTCCAACCGGGTGTCCTGGCTGCTGGCCACGCTACCGTCGCTGCTGGTGCTGTGGGTTGGCCTGTGGCAATTCCTGGATTGGCTGCGTCTGGCCGCCGGGGCGACCGCCATTGTGGTGGCGTTGATCACCATCCCCATGTACGGGAAAGCACGGCAAACCGGATCGGTCAAAAACCCCGGCTGGGAACTCGGCCGCTGGGGGCAGCCGGCCATGCTTACCCTTGCCCTGCTGGCGCTTATCCTGATGGCCGTCGGTTCCATGGTCTCTCTATGAGCGTGCGGGGTCTTCCTTTAATTTACCAACATATAGCGGGTAATTTGATCGCTGGAATGGACTAAAATACAGGTAACGTAATTCAAAAACAAAGATTTTTATTAAGGGGGACGGAATTTTTTTGGGCGAGTTAAAAACACTTTCCGAAATGATCAGCCAATAAGTTTATTCGACAAAGAGATACATATCGTGGATCGAGATACGGTCCACAGAGAAAAAAGAGAAATCAAATTTTTCTAAACCGACCAGTGAATCAACAGATCGTTCCGCATAAAGGAATAACTCAGATGGCAATCACATCTCGCATAAAGCATTTTCTTTCGCAACCCCGGCTCATTCTCAACTCGTTCTTGCTGCTTGCATTTTTCTCCCTTTGCATCCGTGACTTTCTCTACTGGCTTCCCAAAGATATGCATGGAACCAGCCTGAACTACTGGGCCTATACCGACTGGTTGATCGATTATTCGCAGGGTTTCATCCGCCGGGGGTTGTCGGGTGAAATCTGGCGGCTGGTTCCATCCTCCGTCCGGCCAATCGAATTTGTGGCCGTGTTCTCCTGGGTTTTGATTCTGGCCATAGCATTCGGATATGCTCGATTGCTGGCACGATCCCGGAAAAATCTCCATCCACTGACACTGTTCGGGTTATTGTTTCTTCCTTCACTGTTCCTTTTTATCTCCATGACCACGATGCCATCGGACGCAAGGAGATTCTGGGGTATGTCACCGTGCTTCTGCATCTGTTCATTGTCGAAAAATCCTTCCCGCCTGGAGACGGTTCAGCACTGCCGGTAGGACGTCTTCGGCGATATGTAATGTGGTTGTTACCCGTAAACCTGATTCTCCTCCCGGCGATCATCCTGATCCATGAAGGAAATTTCTTGTTGTTTATTCCAATGCACGGAATGATCACACTGACGATCTTGCGTATGACCCTTCATACCAACATCACACGGGCTGTATTATGGACCGGGTTGCTGTATCTCCCGGCAGTGCTGTCCTTTGGAGCCGTGTACCTGACCGGCACGCCTGGTTACCAGACGCTGGTGGATATATGTCAAAAATGGCTTCCCGTTGGTGCCATACAGGAAGGTTCCTGCGTATTACCCCCCGACAAACTCAGCGGATCAACACTTCCCGGTTCCTTCAATCCAATGGAATGGTCGTTATCGAGGGCGGCCGGCATAACACTTACTGTTATTTCGATGAACTGGATTGCATGGATATGTATTCTGCCCACTTTGGGTGTTTCGCTTTGGTATCTTATCCGCCAGGCAATCTATTCCATTCTCCGTTCCCGGTTCCCGCAATCTTTTTCTCCACAGGCGGCACGGCGATATTCAGGATTGTTTTTTCGTTTGTATTTCCTGATCCCACTCCTGCTTTCCCTGCCTATCTACTTCTCGGCCTATGATTACGGCCGATGGTTCACGGTCACGAGTATCAATGTTTCAATGCTGGCTGTCTCTATGAATCTGCCCTGCCTGGGGTTCGCGCATTTCCAGAAGGAGGCCGGTGAAAAGTCCATAGCGGATAATTCGCAGGAACACCTGGATAATCGTCTGGTCTTTATTAGTGTTTCGATCATCATTTGTGTTCTGGCAATTGTTCTTGTGTTGCCCCATTATTGTCTATTTCGTTGCGATATTCTTAGAAGCCCACTTGATTTTTTCTCTCACGCTTATACAGCCCGCTAGAAAGCAGATATTTGCCAGCCCGGTGGTGAAGAAATCTTCTCTCAGTTTCGATTTTTGTAACGAGCATGTCAGTTCAATGTGAAACAAACCCGGCAATTGTGTCACCGAATGGCGCTAAAATATTAGCAGTGAATTTCAAAAAAGGGGTACTCAATGGAACATAAAGCATTCGCTTTCAACTGGAACTCATTCGAACAGGAGCTTTTTCCCACACTTGTCAAAGCTCTTGAAACTGGTGAAGTTCAGGAGATCATCAACTTCATCGAAAAAAACCGTCAACATCTCACAGACCCGTATGAGGGACAGCCGCTGGACGACGGCTGGCAATCCACATTGTCAAATCGGGACGTTCATGAGTACGGGGATTACGCCCTGACAAAATACTACGCGCCGGATGAAGCGGCGGGGGTGGGTGATGCCTGGATCGATCTATCGGATGAGTTGCCAGCCACAGCCTCCCGGGCTCTACTGGGAGAGACGGTGGGACCAAAGGGCAACCTGTTTGACCCGGGCAGAATGGGATCCTATTTTCAACGGCCGGAACAGGCGCGGGTTTCGTTGGACGTGTTGACAAACCTGAACAAACCGGAACTGGCCGATTTCTGCCAATTGTTATCGGAATGTGTAAATAAAAACCTTGGCGTGTACATCACGTTCTGAACAACCGGGGGGATTTTTGATCCAAACCATGATCCGCAAGGAGGGATAATGAAAATCGTTAATCTTGGACAACAGGGATTACAGGTGCCTGCCGTCGGGCTGGGCTGCATGGGGATGTCGGATTTTTATGGTCAATCGGATGAGGCGCAAAACTTGAGGCTGCTCGATGAAGCCCTCGAGCTCGGCTGCAATTTCTGGGATACCTCCGATATGTACGGTCCGTTTACCAATGAAGAGCTGCTGGGCAAGGCACTGGCAAACCGCCGTGATAAAGTGATTCTGGCCACCAAATTCGGGGTGAAACGCACCAGAGACGGCGCCTGGCTGGGTGTCAGCGGCTCACCGGACTACGTGAAAGCCTGCTGCGATGCTTCTCTAAAGCGGCTGAACACCGATCACATTGACCTGTATTACCAGCACCGGACTGACCCGAATGTTCCGATCGAAGAGACGGTTGGCGCGATGGCCAACCTGGTCCGGGCGGGGAAAGTGCGCTACATCGGCCTGTCGGAAGCCAGCGCCGAAGACCTGGAAAAAGCCCACCGTACCCACCCGGTTTCGGCGCTGCAAACCGAGCTGTCACTCTGGTCGCGGGACGTGGAAGCGCGCATCCTGCCCAGAACCCGCGAACTCGGGATCGGTTTTGTGGCCTACAGTCCGCTGGGACGGGGCTTCCTGACCGGCGCCATCAGCAACCGCCGGGACCTGAAACAGGATGACTGGCGCCTGAGCAATCCGCGTTTCAGTGAAGAAGCCATGGAACATAATCAGGTTCTGGTGGAAAAAGTCAAAGAGATCGCGGCTGTGAAGGGTGTTACCCCGTCGCAGGTGGCACTGGCCTGGGTGCTGGCGCAGGGTGACGACATCGCGGCCATCCCGGGGACCCGCCACTCGAAATACCTTCGGTTGAACTGGGCAAGCCAGGATGTTGTTCTGAGCGACCCGGAGAAAGCGGATCTGGATGCGTTCTCGCGAAGCTTCAGGGTCGCCGGCGAACGCTATTGAGTATGGCAGCGTGTCTAGAGTTAAACGTGCAAACAAAAGAGTTTGAATACCTTTTGCCTGAACAGGTTGATTGATAAGCTGGCCAGGAGACGTCCGATGGAGAAGATATTGAGGAATACAACTAATGCAATTTTAAGATAATTTTCGAAGCGAGAGCCTATGAACAGATCAGGTTATTCACTTAATGAATACTGGCAAAAAGTAATTAAAGAAGCCTCAAAAAAGACTTTTCAAAAGCTTGGTTTTTGGAGTCGGATTCTCGCAATATCAGTGTCGGTTCTTGCAGGGATTCTAAATGGTTATATTAATGGTGGAAGTGTAAAAGAGAGCTTCATGGTTTTTTTTATAACAATCTTAGTTTGGGTTTGTGTATGGTTCACTTGCTTCCTATATTTTTTTATTATCGAGCCAGTTATTATTCATAACACCTTATTAGATGAGGTTGAAAGATTAGAAAATGAATTCAATCCCGAAAACCCTATAGAAATATTCCTTCGGTCTCCAGAATTTCCAAAACAGGGAAGAGTTAATGTTGGCATTGATATATACAATACTTCTTCATACACGGTTGACTTTACTGTAAGTGTAATATTTGGAGGTATGCAAAAACCTGAGGTTCTAGTTCCTATATCGATGCATACAGGGATTGTTGAAAACACAAATATTCGACTATTTCGAAAAACTACTATTCCTTTTTATTTTGCATGTTCTCAGGTTGGTTGGGAAAACGCCATAATTAATGTTATGAGTGATAACCATAGAAGAATGGTTCCAGGAGAATATGAATTAACAATCTCTATTGATGGTGAAAGTAGCACTGGAAAATCAATATCAAACTCAAATAAATTCTTGTTAATATACAAGGGAGAAGATAGTTTATTTTTGAAAACATCTAACTTGTAGAATTCATTCGATTGCCTTACACTTATCCATGGTGAGAGTATCCATCAATAATTTGCAAGTCGTTTTCCGTGGTGTTAAGTTGATATTTTCGTATAAATATCGAATTGTAACTTTATAATGATATAATTCACTTAATTGCTTTTCTTACAAAAAGAAATCTTATGGGGCGCAATCATGATTTCTGATAATGAAAAAAATAACTCCGGGCGAATTAAAGCTTCATATATTACTGTAATTGGTGGTTTAATCTGTGCATGTATAGGTGGTTTCTTTCTAATAATCAACTCAATAGTGAATTTCTATTTGCCACAACTAGATGATAATAAACATGAATCAAATGAAATATCACAACCACAAAGAATACTAGCAACCTCAGTTAATCAATCTAATAATTCTTTACACCCAACAAATACTCCTATTAGTTGTACTAGTATTGAACCACTACAAAGCAGAGTCAAAGTAGGCCAAAATAGAAAAGATTTTACTGTTACAGTCGGAAATAACGAGATAATAGTAGGCCAAGGTTGGCAATTTTGGTACGAAGACAAACCAGTTGATAAGTGCTATGCATTCATAATTAATAAACCAGGTATATATTCATTTTCTTTATACGACGGTGCATGGTCACACTTTAGAGTTTGTTCTGAATCACAATCACAATCATTACTACAAAGTGAAATTGATTCATTGACTCTTTATTGCAAACCAGTCTTGACTATTGAAATACCCTAATTTCTCATTTGTATAAAAAGAGGAATACAGCTAATAGGATGTGCTCGATTTTGAGCGCATCCACCCTGACGTGAATCATCGGCCGACATAATTGCCGGTTGTCAGGGATAATTGGTTGTCATACTATTGACATTTGTACGCCATTGGCGTACTATAATAATATAGATAAAACACAATGATCATCATCGAGACCAGCATATTCACCCGTCAGGTTCAAAGTCTGCTTACAGATGATGAATACCGTCAACTACAAACGGCTCTCATCAACCGGCCTGATATGGGCGATATCATCCCCGGAAGCAGCGGAATACGGAAGGTACGATGGGCGCTGGCAGGGCGGGGTAAACGTGGCGGTGTACGAACCATCTACTACTGGTCTGTCAGAAAAGATCAGATATTGATGCTCTTGATGTATGCCAAAAACGAGCAAGACAATCTGACTAATGACCAAATAAGGGTGCTGCGTAGAATTATTGAGGAGGAATACCCATGAAAGACGAACTGTTCAACCAATTGCTGGAAAGTGTGAAAGAAGGCGGCCAGATCTTACGCGGTGAAAAAGAAGCATCCCGCAAGTTCCCCTACAACAGCCTGGATATCAAAAATATCCGTGAAAAATACAACCTCACACAGGAACAATTTGCCGTTATGTTGGGTATCAGTGTGCGCACTTTGCGCAACTGGGAGCAGGGTCGCAGGGTACCGGAAGGCCCTGCGATGGTCTTGCTGCATGTGGCAGACAAAAACCCGAAGGCGATCCTGGAGGCTGTCGGGGCGAAATGAAGCCCTCTTTTGCAATAAAAACACCGGGCACCAAGGAGCCGGACTATGACCATCATTAACATCATTATGAAACTGGACCCGGTGGCAATTCTGGCCGCCCTGGCCTTGCATGTGACGATCGGGACCATCTGGTACCTTCCATCCGTCTTCGGTACAGCCCTGTCTGAATTGTCCGGCGGCGCACCACAGCCCGGTTTCCTG
>CAYRHB010000081.1:0-16739 GCA_964424035.1 uncultured Leptolinea sp. | reverse complement strand
TTTGGGGGGGGTTTTTGTTTAAAGTTTTTGGGTTTTATTGCTTCTTTATCCCGCCTTCTCCTTACGATTCAAATTAACGTTTTCTTCCCGCCTAAACGTTCAGGTTTCATGCTGGCTGTCATGGCTGCGGTTTTTATTGGTGGAACCCTGATTTCCGGTGGTCAGGGAAGTATTGTGGGAACTTTATTCGGGGCTTACATCATCGGTTCATTACAAGCAGGTGTTGTAGCAACTGGAGTGACCAGCTACTGGGTGCAGTCTCTCATGGGATTGATCATGATCGCTGCGGTAGTGATCAACGTATTGATTGGTGAGGGCAGAATGAGTGAAGTTTTTGGGATATTCAGAAGGCGGAGCTCAGGAAACAAGACTTAAACCGATACAAGGCTATAATCTACGCGAAATCATGGTTTAAGGCTAAGAGTTTTCATATAAATACTTTTGAAAGGAGGGGAAAATACATCGGATTTGTGGCAGTTTGATTTTGGTACAACAAAATTAGATGCAAACAAAAAGGAGATAAAGAAATGAAACGTTTTTTTAGCCTTTTGACCGTAATGATGGTCCTGACCCTTGTTTTGTCCGCTTTTGCACCATTTGCTGCGAACAAAGTGGAGACAGCCGCTGACAAACAACTGGTTGTCTATATGCAAATGGGTGGCAACCAGGGAGATCCTTCCACGTTGGCGCGCACGAATGGAGCCAAAGCTGCTGCGGAAGCTCTGGGAATCAAACTTGTGGAGCAATACTCAGGTTGGGATTCGCAAAAAATGATTGATCAATTCAAGGAAGCTATTGCTGCCAAACCTGATGGAATTGTAATTATGGGACACCCCGGTGAAGATGCGATGTCACCCCTGGTGGAACAAGCAGTGGGAATGGGAATTGTCGTCACCAGTGGCAATAACCCCCTGCCCAACATTGAAACCAAATTCCAGACAAAGGGTTTTGGATATGCGGGCGCTGATCTTCACGATGGTGGGTTCCTTACCGGTCAGGCAATGGTAACTGCCGGTTTGAAATCCGGTGATGAAGCGCTGGTGTACGATATCTGGCATCAGGAAGGGCGCAGTGTCAGTTCCCAGGGAGTTGTTGATGCCCTCGAGGCGGCTGGTGTCAAGGTGGATAAACTGGATGTGACAGATGATGTCGACAAAGATGCTTCGCTAGCGATTCCCATCCTTACAGCTTATCTCCAGAAACATCCGAACCTGAAAGCCATTGGAACCCAGCATGGAAACATTACAGCCACGCTTCCAAAAGTATTGGAATCAGCCGGAAAGAAACCAGGAGACATAATTGTTGGCGGTATCGATCTTTCACCGGCCACCATTTCCGGTATTGAGAAGGGGTATATCAGTGTCAGCTTTGACCAGGTTCTTTATTTGCAGGGGTATTACCCTGTTCAGCAGATCTGGTTGACCAAGAGCTATCTGATCCCCGGTTTGCACATCAACACCGGTGTGGGTACCGTTACACCTGACAATATTAAAGAGATCGCTCCTCTGATCGAGAAGGGAATTCGGTAAAATCCTTCGGCAGGAAATTAAACAGGCATCTCCGATTATGGAGATGCCTGTTCCCTATTATCAAACACCCCTATTCATCCGTAGGTTTGCCATTATCCAATTCGGGTATTCCTGACCGGGGTTCTGTCCAGGTCTCGCCCTGTTCATAACTTTCAACATTGTCACTGTCAACAACGATGGACGGTATTTCAAGTATATAAGGGATATTTTCGCCGTTCAGGTACTTTTCCATTTGCCGGATAACAGTTGCTCCGATTCGATGGGGGTAAACCCCAAGAGTGGCTGTCATTTTATTCGCTTTGATCAAATCCAGCGTAACTGCATTGCCATCTATGGCCAGACACCAGATATCTTCATTTATTTTCCTTCCCACCTTCTCTGAGGCAATGCAAGCTCCTATTCCCATTTCATCTGAGTTTCCATAGAATACATCGATCCGGGGGTTTCGTTGTAAAGCTATTGTCGCGATTTCAACAGCTTTTGTGCGGTCCCATTCTGCCGTTTGTTCACCAACGATTTGTACCTCTGGACAATATTTTTGAAGTCCCCATTCATATCCCTGGGTTCGCCGGTTCGTGTGAAAACCGGAAATGCCAGTCAGGATATACACTTCGCCCTTGTTATTTAGTATTTCGCAGGTGTATTTTGCCAGCTTGGCCGCTCCAGCCCATTGGTCATAACCGATATACTCAACCACTCGGCCTTCATCCACAGGTGTGATGAGATTGTGCATAAACACCGGGATCTGTGCTTTATTTGCTTCCCTAACGGCAGTGACAATTGCCTTCGCATCAATTGGATTGATGGAGATGGCTGAGATGCCTTTTTGAAGTTCCTGTTCAACCACAGCCACCTGTCCGGCAAAATCACCTTCATTTTCGGCGGCGACAATATCTACTTTCCATCCAATCTGCGCGGCAGCCTGAGAAGCCCCATCTTTTAGTGCCATATGGAATGGACTGGTAAATCCCGGTGGAACAACAGCCACCTGGACTTCTTCTTTCGAATTTCTCCTGATAGAAGATTCTGGATCATTTATACTGGCCTGACAACCGGATAAAAATAGAATTTCAATAAGTAACAACATGCCATTTAGAACACCGGGTTTCATAATTTTCCTGATTTCTTTATTAAATGTCTTGAGGATTATTCATTTTGATTTTCAGGATGTTTTCAGGGCTGGTTCGTTTTTCCATGATTTCTGATCAGTAGATCTGTTAATATCTCAATCGAGTTCTTTAACTCGTAAAAATATTGACGACGACTGATGTGTGAAATGCGCACAATTTGTTCAACAGATTGTTCTTGAATATAGGTCATATTCAAAATACTATAACTTCTATTGCCGCGGGTTTCACTTTCCTCACCCGTTTTCAAACTATCGATGGTTTTTATGAGTATTTTTCGGAGAGCTTCTCCCTTTTCCCCTGGTGTTTGATCAATCAGGATTTCACGCTCTGCACATGCCCAGTCGATCATCGGAATGCGTCCAAGGTATAGATCGTCCCATAGATGCCGCAAAGCATCCCGAACCTGGCGGATCAGCCAACCATTCTCAAATAACCAGGCATCTTCAAGAGGGATAAGAGAAGGTTGTGTCAATTCACGTATTGATTCTATGGTTGTTTCTTTAAAAGCTGCAATCCCGGGGCTTTGTAATTCAATGATTCCAATACAACGGTCCTGATTGATCATAGGAAATGCAAGGGCACATTGAACATCGGATTGTATCGGGACAACACTCTGGTATCCGGTTCGGGCCAGATCGGGAATCAAGACGGCATTTCCAGAAGTTTGCGCTTCAATGACTATTCTGCTCTTACCGGGTAATGAGGACATTCGTGGTACTGATGGATCAAAGGATGGAATATCCTGGGGAACAACATCATTTGTCTCACGGTCGACCATATAAAAACGGCAAAGAGATGAACCAGTGGTCTTCTTGATCATGCTTGTTAGTTGCCCGAGAATATCTGCCAGATAATGGCCCCCTGGGGATGGTTGGATGGAATCCAACCGGATGGCATTTTTACGTGCATGCTGCCGATTGACATCAATAAAGACAGCCATAAGAATAACGAGCCCGGTTACAGAATCCCGCCAATAGGATGGCACATTTAACATAACCATTCCACTTGGAATAGTAGCCAGGATAAGTGATCCAATTAAAGTACCTGATAAACCACCTATCCCGCCGGTAAGACTGGTTCCCCCGATGATGGCTGCTGCAACGGAGTTAAACTGGAACCCATCACCATTTGTATACACAGCTGCATCAATATAAGAAATTAAAATAGTGCCTGTTAATGCGGCGAGAAATCCGCTATAGGCATAAAAAGCAATCCGGTAACGGTCAACAGAGATGCCGGCCAACCGGGCGGCTGTTTCATTTCCGCCAATGGCATGACAATACCGACCCATTTTTGTGTATTTCAACATGATCGCTGTTGAAATGTAAACAACCAGCATGATCAAGACCGGGGCTGGAATTATGCCAACCCGGCCATCAGAAAACCATTTGAACTGATCGGGCAGAGAATTTATTGGTGCACTATTGGATAATGCCACCGACAAACCACGCAACCCCACCATCGTTCCCAGAGTGACAATAAACGCCGGCATTTGATAATGCGTGATCAGGTAACCCTGGGCAGCTCCGATCATTGCGCCCATCAACCATCCAATAAAGATCGCCAGGTAACAATAATTTCCCTCCATGGGCAACATCGGACCCAGCCCGTATTTCATCAAACTGGCGCTGATAATTCCCGAAAAAGCGATAACAGAACTGACTGATAAATCTATACCTCCGGCGATCATAACAACTGTCTGCCCGACAGCAACAATACCGATTGTTATTGCTGCACTCTTCAATAAGAGAACCAGGTTGCTCACCTGCCGGAATGATTCTGAGAGAAAGGAAAAAATCAATACTAGAATTAAAAGCCCGATTATCGCTCCCGTGTTTTCCATTGAGGAAATGGTCATTCTACGGCGAATGGCACCAATGGAGCTTGTTTTCAATAGTGACAAAATTGGGAGTTTGTGTATTTTCTGACTCATGGGATATCACCTCCATTTGTCAGTGATAGAACTTTCGCCGGAGAGGCTTTTGCCCTTGGTAATATTGCAGCTATTGTTCCCTGTCGTATGACGGCAATTCGATCAGAGAGTGTAAAGATTTCTGAGAGATTTGAACTAACAACAAGCATGCACATACCCCGCTTTGTTAATTCATTTAGCAGCTTGTAGAGTTCTGCACGAGCCCCGACGTCAATCCCCCTTGATGGTTCGTCAAGAAGTAAAACCCGGCAGCGACTGGCAAGCCAGCGGGAAAGAATGACTTTTTGTTGTGTTCCGCCTGATAAATACCGGGTTTTTCCATTCAATAATCCGGCATTAATGTGCAACCGCCGCGCATAATGCCTGACCAGTCTGTTTTCAGCCAATTGATCAATAAGTGGGCCGACGCTTACTTCATCCAATGAAGCCATGGTCATGTTTTCAAGAGTATTCATATCCAACACAAGACCCTGGTCGAGGCGATTTTCTGTCAAAAAACCAATTCCATGGGATATCGCTTCTTGTGGTGAGTTCAGTTTCACCGGTTTACCATCCACATATATGGATCCTGATGTAACCGGATGAATCCCAAATATTGTTTGAAATAGACTTGTGCTGCCAGATCCAACCAATCCGGTGATTCCAATGATTTCCCCTGCGTGCAAGCTTAGATTTACATCATGAATTCCGTTTGATGAGGAAACATTAACCAGACGCAATACCTCAGGTGTGCGGGGAGTAATCTGGCGGTCAAGCTCTAATGAAATGTCATGTCCAACAATGATGCGAATTAGATCAGTTCTTGTTGTTTCATCAACAGCCAATGTCGCCACTTTATGTCCATCGCGCAGGATGGAAGCTCTATCACCTATTTGCATGGCCTCATCGAGGCGATGTGTCACATAGACAATTCCCATTTCACGGGCGCGTAATTTCCGGATAACACTAAATAACTGCGACACATCCCGTTGGGAAAGCATGGCTGTCGGTTCATCTAAAATTAATAGATTGGCTGAAAGATGTATCGCCCGGGCAATGGCTACCATTTGTTGTTCTGCCAGGCTCAATTCTGATACCAGAGCAAAAGGATCCAAAGCCAGGTTCAGTTCATCGAATAATGCCATGGTCCTGGATATCTGTTGTGATGCGTCAATAGTTGATGGCAATCCTGCGAAGATTCGTTCATTCCCAAGATGAATATTTTCAGCAAGTGTCATATTGGGAACAAGGTTGGGTTCCTGATATAAAACACTTACACCGAGCCGCAAGGAATTTCCGGGGTCAGCAATGTGAACCTGGCGTCCATTAAAGAAAATCTCTCCGGAATCAGGCTGATATGCCCCACTTAGTATCTTGATGAGTGTCGATTTTCCGGCGCCGTTTTCCCCGAGAAGAACATGAACTTCTCCCCGCTTAACGGAAAAATCTACGCCAAGCAACGCTTGGACTCCCGGGAAAAGCTTGCTTACTTTCCGTGTTTCAAGTAAATACTCGGACGATGCCATTTTGCTTTCCTTCTTGGTTGATTATGCTGTTATTTATAATGGAAAAAGCAAAACGATAAGTATCCCACTGCGAGATTATTTTATCAGCCGGAAATAAAAGGTACAAGCAAGCTGTAAAGAACTGTGATGAAAATATACCGGATTAAACCGGGATGTTGAAAATACCTTTGGTAAGTAGGTGTAAATGTTCTGAAGAGTATGAAAAGCGGGATATGGCAATTAAAGCCATATCCCGCTTTAACTAAGTTGTTTCTATGCTTAGTCAACTTCCTCTATTCTCACCCGCAAAGTGAAATTCCCATGAGAGTTGTTTTCTTCCAATGCATATTCAGCAGGCAACGGTTCTTCGGCACTGATCGTACGGTTCATCCTGAATAATCTGTGGTCACTCCCATAAGCTTCCTCGTCCCAGAGACTTCCACCGAATGTGAGATTATCACCTTCACCCAATTCTACGATCACATAGTTGACTTCCGGCGCGATTGCTGTGGGACATCCACCACCCAGGCAGCTTGCTCCCATTCGCAAAATCTCATCAAATATTCCGGAAATACTATAACGGCCATTATCAATATCATAACCTTCGCAATTCCAGACCCATAAGAAACTCCAACACCTGCCGCCATCGAATTCAAGCATTTCGCTTTCAGTTCCCGATGCCCAGAGAGACCCTGAGATTGGCCCAATGCCGCGCATATCACCAAATCGGGTATCAAGTCCACTGGTAGTCAGGTCTAGGAATGTTACTTTAACACGTCTGGGACATCGATCACCGACCATAGCGACGCCGTTGCTGGGTGGTGATTCGCGTCGTAGAAAGCCATCCATTCTATAGGCGGTCAATGTATATACATTCCTCTCACCACAATCCGGCATATATGCATGTAAATTTAGACGCGATGCATGTGGATTGTGAATTGTTTCGCGGAAATGACCGTTTACATACAATCTGTATCCGTCAATATCTGACCGGTCGCCAGTCCAATCCCAACCCAGATAGTGGATAGTCCACCATATTGCTCCTTCGTCAAATTGACGAAGAATGGGAGGAGGAAATTCGGAATCCTCACAGGTTCGATGGCATAACCGGAATGTCATCCGGAATGAATGCCCGGGGTCACCGCGTTCGGGTGCAGTTGCACCGGATAGCTCTTCTATCACATGTCCATCCCAGGAAGATGAATCATATGTTCGGGTAAATGAACCAAGGTCGTAGGATTCAGACATCCCGCGGGTACCTTCACAGGAAACCCTGAGACGTAGCGGTTCACCTACAACCACACCTAAAGTCCGGGTATTTTCTCCACCCATATATTCGACGATATCCCAGGCATGTGCGCCAAGAGAGTCAAATGGACCATAGCGTTCCATATCGCCTTCGACAACGCCGGCATAGCAATAGATCTCATCATAATCCTGGGTAACAGAGAAGGTCAACGCTTCGACTCTGACAAGGTCGATAGCTTCATCAGCCCCCATATCCGGGAACACACCGCCTTCAGAACCCTCGACTCCTTCATCGTCACCCCCATCGCCCCCATCGTCACCTCCGCCGGGAGGTTCAATACCTCCAGCATCCGGACAACCACCTGCACCCCCGGGTTCTGCCGGGCAAGGATCTTCTGAGTCGATTACACCATCGCCATCCGCATCGGGGCAACCATCAGTTTCCGGTAAGCCCCATACATGCGGGCAGGCATCTTCAGCATCGGGAACTGTATCACCATCAGCATCACCGGGGATTGGGCAGCCATCTTCTCCAATTCCAGCTTCGTCCGGGCATGTGTCTTCAGCATCCGCAACACCATCACTATCAGCATCCGGACATCCATCCGCCATTGGAGAACCTGGCTCATCCGGGCAGATGTCTTCTGCGTCTAATGTGCCGTCTCCATCCCGGTCTCCTTCCGAAGGTGCCGGACAGCCGCTTTCCGGCAATCCAGCTTCATCCGGGCAAGCATCACTTACGTCTGCTATTCCATCCATATCTCTATCAGGACAGCCAGCGGCACCTGAACTCCCCGGCTCTTCCGGACAAAGATCTAATGTCCCGGCAACTCCATCAGAATCCGGATCATCCGCAGCCATTGCTTCAATTGTCACAGATGCCTGAGAGGTTTCATTACGGCTGTTTACTGCCCTGGCAATCAGTGTATGGCTGCCTGCTGTAGGATTCCAGGTGGTTATGAGAGGAAAAGGATTGCTCCCTCCAGGCAGTGTGCTGGATTCAGAAATAATAAGAGTATCCGCATCCCAGACTTCGATTTTAGAAATCTTTTTTTCATCTCTTGCCAGAACACGAATAGATATTGGTTCCCCCGCAGTTACCCGTTCATTATTCATTGGCGATCGGAAGAAGATCTCGGATTGCGAAGCAGCTTCTCCATTGATGTATAAATAACCGCCCAGGATAATGATCACAATTACCAGGACCAGTACCCCCGTACATCCGATAGCTATGATCCCTTTGCCGAGCCCTCCCTGGCTCAGACTTTGGGTAAAAGATTGAGGATTTGTTTTGGAATTCATCTTATACCTCCTGTTTAGAATTCGCCCTGGTCAGTTCAAAACCACGGAGAATGTTGATGGAGATGACCAGGCACTTACATTTCCCGCTCCATCCTGGGCACGAACCATCCAACGGTAGATTCCACCACATTGCACATTTACATTCACTTGTTTGGTGGTTAAAGGCCCATAACCTCCGGCAGATTGCCATGATCCCTTTTTGACCTGGATCTCCAGCTTGACGTAATAACCGGCGATTCCACTGGCATCATCTTTGGAAGGCTGCCAGACCAAGGTTTGACTGGTTTTGCAAGGAACAGTCAACCCATTGGCCGGGACTGCCGGAACTGGAACTGAAGGAGGTGTCTTGTCAACTACTGGAGCCGGTTGCTCCTCTTCCTGTTCGGGCGGAACTTCCGTTGTACAAGAGCCGGAAACATTGATAGTTACAGGATATGATTTCTCTGTCCCATCAAGGTCAACGACTCTTAATGTAAATTTCTGTGTGGAGCACAGGCAATCCTGGTACGAACCAACGAAGGGTTGATCTTTTCCTCCAAAAATAACTCTCTGGGCGTTTTGAACAGCCCAATACATGGTTGTACATTCCCCGGCTTTAAGGCTTTCTGGTTTTGCATAAAAACTCACATTACTTCCGGGTAAATTCGTCGGTGTTCTGGTTATTTCAGGAGTAACAGAGATTAATCTGGTAGGAGTCACTGTGACTGAGGGTGTTACGGTGATCACCGGCGTAACACTGATGACCTGTGCTGCAACCACTTCTGTCTTGCCAATGACTTCAACGACTACTGAAGCCGGTTGAGCAGGAAGCCCCTGTGAATCAAACCCCTGGACTTGAAGCTGATATGTTCCGGGCTCTTCAGGGATCCATTCCTGCTTAATGGCTACAAACTCCGAGCTCTCGGTTGGAGCATCCCGTCTGTAAGCTTCTCCATTCACTGTTAGTAGAACTTCTGCTACTCCTCCTTTGGCAAAAACATGCGATTTTACAACGATAGCCTTTCCGGGGCTGAGCGCTGCGCCATCGCGTGGATTATCGATCCATGTCCGGGGACCGCTGGTACCTGATTCTGCGCAGGACGCAGTAACCAGGCTAATCATCAGAAAAAGCAAAGTACTAATCTTTTTCTTTAGGAATATCGCTTTTTTTTCACTCATTTCATCCTCCTATTTCAACAATGCTATTGAAATCCAAATTTCTTGATCATATCCAGATCCAATTCGTCTTTGGGAATAAACGCCTCCGCGCCGATTTCTCTAGCTGATTTTGCGTAAAGGTCAGCGCTATCATGATGCGCGCTGACCAATATCACCCTCATCTTTTTGTGTATTTTTTTTAATATTCGTGTACCCTCCAAACCGTTTTCCCCCGGAAGCATTACATCAATAAAGGCAATATCCGGGCGTGTCTTACGAACCAGATCCACTGCGGTTGGAATATCTTTTGCCTCTCCGACAATTGTCATTTTGGCATACGAGAGCAGTTTCTTTAACTGGCTCCGAAACACGGGTTGGTCATCAATAATCAGAACTTTGGTCATAGGTTCATCGCTTGAAATGATGGAAGAACACCTACTGACATCATAACTATCGGGACGCATCTGTTCATCGTAGTGCAGTACTGTTTTTGTACCGGTTTAAATAATGAAATCCGGTACCGCAGTACCGGTCCTTTTACTCAGGAATAGTTTTGCCATTACTGATTGGTTATATTATTCAGCAATATAATCCCCTGATTGGGCTGCAATTCCAGATAAGATGTTTGTTTGTAATCAATTGTCCAATCAGTGATATCACCATTTTCAGGAACAATTCCGCCCCCGTATGGCAAAACTTGTAAGTAGTCCTGGAATAGCTCAATCGATCTGTTCTCGTTGGATGGATTCACGATAATCAATCCATTGTTGTAATATCTGGCATAGACATTCCAATCCGAGCGCCAGAGAGCGCTGATTGATTCGGGCATATCGCCGGACGGAGAACCGATTTGAACTTCATATTCCGGGAACCATTCAGGTGGTGATGCGTATTCCATATTGATGAATGTGTGGTTGCCTTTTAATAGTAAATAACTACTAAGGATAAATAACCGGTCATCAATATTCTCGGGTTCCACATATTGTTGAAGGATCACGATCTTATCCAAGAGGATTTGGCTGAGGATCCTGTCCATCTGCAATTGCCAATCCTGCTCCGAGGCATCAAAATACTGCCCGTCTGCCCAGCGGGCAAACCCTTCAACCATGATACCGTCTGCGTTGGAATAATCCGTTTTATCGCGACTGGTTATCCATTCTCCTACATTCACTATAAATGTGTAGTCTTTCAATTCCCCTGTTTGCATGTGGGATATGAAATCTTCAATTCTCCTGGACCAATCCTTCTCAAAGGAAGGATCTACATCACGAATATTCGGTTTGAAATTATTGCCTCCCACATAATTGGGAGGAAACAGGCTGTCGACAAACACTCCGTCTGCCTGGTTGGTTCCAAGTTGTCGCAACACTTCCGTGGACCAGTATTCTCTCCAGGATGGATTGTCTGAATCCATCAGATACCATCCCCATTCACAACTGAATACCTTTTGATCGTTGTATTTGAAGAACCATTCGTCCTTCGGGTCATCCGGATATTCACGCACCCACTTTTCACCCTCGATCAATTCAATCCAGGTACCATCAGGTGTGCAGTTGTCTCCAACAATCTGATAGCCAAGCCCGGGCCCGAGCCGGTAGTTTAGTACCAGAAAAGCCGGGTTGTATGCCCGAAACCGGCGTGCGTCTGATGGGAATACTTTCTGGGTTCCGGCATAATGGGTTCCGGCAAATTTGTACTGTTCTTCACTCATCTCCCAGGTTGCCAGCTGATCGTTGAAGACATATATCCCATCCAGTGTATTTGGAAATTCCCGGATACGGACTGACGTCTCAGATGGACCATTATCTAATGGGGCTGAAATGATGACACCGGTTCCGGCCTGCAAATCCGACAAATGAAACAGAGCTGACATAAAACCGTATGTCAGCGTAAAAACCAGCAAGAACACCCCGAACAGAGTGAGCATTCCTTTTCGGGGTATCCACCCGGAGGGAGAATTGTGGATCGATTTTTGATCCGATATGGAAAACCGTCTATCATTTTGCATGGTTTGTTTTCTCTTTCAAGACTACACGCACTATGGTTCCTTTTTGTGGAATAGATTCCACGGACCATTCCCCTCCAATTAAATTGATGCGTTCCCGCATTCCAGCCAATCCAAAATGGTTGTGGGCTGTCAAACTTTGAAGTGTATCCGGTGGACTAAACCCTACTCCATCGTCTTCTATGGACATGGATAAATCCCCGTTATTCATCGATAAAGTGAAAATGATATTCCGCGCATGCGCGTGTTTGGCAATATTGGATAGTGCTTCCTGCGCTACTCGGAAAATATTCACGGTGATTTCCCCCGGCAAGATCCGAGTCACTGCATCTTCACAAAGCTCCATTCTGGTATTTATACCGGTTTGTTTTGACCATTCAACAATCAGTGAATGAAGGGCGGAACTCAATCCCAATGTATCCAACATGGGCGGACGCAAATCAGCGCATATCTGGCGCAGTTCATCCGATAATTGACGAATTTCAGTCCGCATTTCCGAAAGCGAATTCCGGGTTGTGTCATCCAGTCCCTCATGCCTCGATAATAGTCCAACCTGGATATTCATGCCAACCAGTGATTGGATCGGACTATCATGAAGGTCTCTGGCCAAACGGGATCTTTCTTCCTCTCTGGAGCGCAGTAATTGCCGCTGGGTATGCGCCAGGATCTCCCGGCTGGTACGTATCTCATCCAATTGAGTTTGAAGGGTTTCAATCGCAAGTGCGTTGTTCAGGGCAATTTCAGCCTGTTGAGCCAGAGTGTTCAAAATGCGGTGGTCGATTTCAGACAGGTCATCGCCATCAGAATGGGAATCGACAGTCCACAGGGCAGGAATATCCGTCTTGAATTGAAATCGAAAAGAAGAATTTAGAGCCGGGAAGGCACTGATCGTTCCTTTTGTATTATGGATCCATAATGCCGAGTTGGTCAACCGCATCATTCGGGGTACATCAACGGTCAATACATGACGGACTTTTTCCCGGGTATTGCTGCGAGCCAGCGCATTGCTGATCGTTTCAACTACATTTGGAAAGTCATACCAACCCCCGTAGACAATGCGGTCAACCAGTTTTTGCGCGTGAGATCGCAGCCAATCAAATGTCCATCCGATCCAGATGGTTAAAGAAAATACAATGACCAGTTGGGTGAAAATGTCTGGTGGCAGGAAGCGGTAGAAGAGACCATATGGAACCAGATAAATGGCAAATATGCCGGCGGATAAAATGACATATACCAGCGTCCGGTTGATCAAACGGTCAATTCCATACAGGTTGAAATACAGGGTGGCCAGCAAATAACCGGTTGGCGCGATTGCAAAGATCAGACAGGCAATCCAGACTGGCAGGTAGATTGCAGATCCCAGGACCCTGGGGATCATGTACAAGAGAAGAAAGGGTGACCCGGCAGAAAGGAAACAGAACAACGCCACCCGAATTCGTCTGCGGGATTCCGGTTTGGCCCGATACTGGTAGGAAAAGTACAGAAAAGTGCTGGCCAGCGCAAATACGGTACTGGTGAAAAGAATGACCATCGGTTGACCCCAGCGCTGGTCTGTCAGCCAACCCCAAAGGCAAAAGACTATGAAAATCATCACCTGAATTGACCCCAGGAGGCGCTGCCAGTGTTTTCCCGGTCTATAGGGGTGTGACAGGGTAAAACTCAGAAATACCGGAGGGAGCAGACAAATCGCCGATTTTGTGATTATCTGGCTGAGGAACGGTTGCACCCAGGGAATTTGAAACGAAACTGGAAAAATCATAGCCGCCGGTATGATCTGGAACAGTAAAAAGATCAATCGAATCTCTTTATTCCAAAACTTACGGATCAACAGGAATAATCCTGTGCCCCAGAATACCAGCGACGTGAATATGGCACTGACCAGAGGAAGGATGTTCATCTGCATCAGGCGGACACCGGGAACCGGTAGAACTGATGTATTCCCCTGCCGCGCAATCATTACGAGATGAGTCCGGCCAATTTGTGGTGTGTGCCAGCGTTGGAGCGGTATGTCATCCACAGATAGGATGACATCACCGGCGAGCAGCCCCGCTTTCTCTGCGCTCCCACCCTGGATCACATATGACACAGTCGATGAATCAGAGCGATCAAGATAGAAATCCATGGAGGGTGTGGTCCATTGGATGTAGAGATCATAAACCACCAGTGCGGGAACCAATAGAATGACCAGTATAAGCATCCCACCTGAAAAGAGGCTCCATATTCTCTTTTGAGAGGTCATTCTGGAATCCCCGGCTTTCAGGTTAGTCTGGTCAATCCGTGTTGAATGGCATATCGCATGGCTTCCGTGCGTGTTTTCAACCCCAATTTCCCGTAAATTGTGCTGATATGGTTTTGCACCGTTCGTTTGGTAAGTATCAGGCGGTTGGAAATTTCGGTGTTGTCCAGACCTTCTGCCAGAAGACCCAGTATTTCCCTCTCGCGTGGGGTTAATGTTTCGCCATCCATATCCTCATCAATAGAGGTGATGTGAGGTTGTTCTTTGCTGAGTGCCTGCTGAATTACCTGACCGGCAACCGAGGGACTGAGCCAGCTTTTCCCGGATGCCGCCATCCGGACGGCACCGGCCAGGGTTTCAAGGGCTTCATCTTTCAGCACATAACCGATGGCTCCGTTTTTCAACAGATTAAAAATGATTTGCGGGTCATTGTGCGCTGTCAGGATCAGGACGGCAGTGGATTGGTCCTTGCTTTCCTTCAAAGCAGCGGCCACCTCGATCCCGCTCCTGTCCGGCAGTTCTACATCCAGCACCAACACGTCAGGCCGGAATCGGGAGACCAATTCCAGGGCTTCAACGCTGTTTCCTCCCTCACCCACGACGTCGATATCCTCCGTGCAGGCTAATATCGACCGCATGCCGGCACGCACAATTGGATGGTCATCGACTATGATTACCCGTATCATATATTCGTTATTCCATTTGCTTGAATGTCTATATGTTCTTATTGTAGCGGAATATGGATTCGGAGTTTTAAGTCATTTTTTCTCCGGATTTCGCGGGAGAACAAATCAGTCTATTTGGGCGGTTGAAACCCGGATTAACGATGGTACGTATATGATTATGAGTAAATACAGACCACAATTCAGGAATTGATAACCATGGAACACACAAGGCAGTATATCGCGCCAGGTACACGGGCACAAAACACGAAAAAACCAACTCCGGTGTCATTTGAAGAAATGACCGGGCGGTTTCTACAGTATTCTCGACAATCCTGGTGGGAATGCCGTTCAAGCCTCCCGGTATTTCACCGTACCTTTTCACGGCAGGAACAACTGTCCAACGAGAAATATATAGATTCCATGGTTATAGGATTGATACAAGAATGCAGAAATGCGCCAATATCTGCCGTTGAGAAAGAAGAATGGAAACAACGGTTGGCGCCGGGTTTGAAACAATTTGCCATGAAAATTTTCAATTTGGAACAGGCACATATTGATTTGATTCAAACCAGCGGTATCCTCGAGGCCATGGAGGATTTTTGCCGGAAAGCGCGGGAATTTGACCCGCAGATTTGCGTGGATGATATCTACCAGGCGGGACGGAATATTGTGACCGCCAATCTGATACAGCTATTGCTGGGGCTGCCTGTCCGCGTCACTCCATCGCTTTTCGCGTATTCCATGCTCTACCCGTATTCAGACAACTACCTCGACAACCAGGCTATTCCTGATGGTACCAAAATGAATTTCAACCGGCGTTTCCTGCAGCGTTTACAGGGAGAGAAGATCAGCATGGCCAACGCGCATGAGGAAGCCATTGCAAAATTAATCACCATGATCGAGGATGAATGGGACCGGGAACTGTTCCCGCAGGTATATGACAGCCTGTTTGCCATTTACCATGCCCAGGCAAAAAGCCTGAATCTTGTTGAGCGGGGACTATCGCCGTTTGAACGTGATATTCTTGGAATAAGCTTCCTGAAAGGCGGTACATCGGTCTTGGCAGATGGTTATCTGGCTGCCGGTTCATTGTCGATGGACCAGGCGAAAGCCTTGTTCGGATTTGGAACCTTCACCCAGTTGATGGATGATGCCGAGGATATTGAGGATGATATCGAAGATCAACGGGCCAGTCTATTTACGGTTACATCCCGCAAATGGCAGTTGGATGGTTTGTACAACCGGTTCTGCCACTACGGGAAACGGGTAATGGCCGATCTGACTGCTTTTCATGGAAAAGATGTTGCTCTGATTTCCGAACTGATGTCAACCTGTATCGATCCCATCCTTCTCAATACAGTCGCCTGTTCAGATGTCTTCTACAGTCATGGATACACAAAGGAATTGGAAACCCATTTTCCGGTCAGTTTTTCCTCGTTGAACAAACAGCGTGGAAAGATGTCCCGCCAAAACCTGGATGTGGCCGGATTAATGAATACTTTCCTCATGTAATTTTGAAATTCTCATGACATGGAAAAACCGGCATACTCTCTGCCGGTTGGGGTTGTAATTATTTTTCTTCTTCGATTAGAACGGCACCCGCCAGTTGTGGATCAAACCCTTCAGGCCAGATGGTCCCGAGCCACGAACTTTCGCTGTAAAATTCCACCCCTTCAATATTGGCGCCATTCAGAATGGCTCCGCTCAGATCCGTATTGATTAAACTGACCGAATCCATGTTGGCTCCGGAAAGGTCAACATCGCGCAAACAGGCATGGTCCAGTTTCGCGCCGCTTAATTCAGAGAAGCTCATACAGGCATCGTCCAGGCGAGCATAGGTCAGGTTTGCGCCTTCCAGATTGCTGCCGGTCAGTCTGGCTCCTACCAGATGAGCACTTTTCAAAAAGGCGCACCATAGGTTGGCATCCTGAAGATCTGCTCCGATCAGAGATGCGCCGAATAGATTGCATTCGATCATTTTAGCGCCGTGAAGGTTGGCCATTATCAATGGAGCCTGGCGCAATTTGTTCCGATGGAAAAAGGCTTTGGACATGACACACCCCCTATGTT
>CAYRHB010000080.1:9827-17330 GCA_964424035.1 uncultured Leptolinea sp. | reverse complement strand
CTTGACCGGTCAAGAGGAGCCAGGAATTGCTGGTAGAGTTCAAGGTTTTCAAGAATCATACCTGCTCCGCGTGCCACACACGTCATGGGATCTTCCGCCACCCAAACACGTAGTTTCAATTCGTCAGACAGACGTTGCTGCAAACCCTGAACCTGTGAGGTTCCACCGGCCATACATATTCCACCTTCGATCAAATCGGAAATGATCTCCGGAGGCACTTCATCCAAAGCGTCCTTTATTGTATCCACAATAACCTGAATGGAACCGGATATCGCTTCACGGATTTCCACTGATGATATCTCAATGGCTTCCGGTAAACCGGTGACCAGGTTGCGGCCGCGAACGGTCATGGTTTTTTCTATGGGCAGCGGGAAAGCCGACCCGACCTGGATCTTGATCAATTCGGACATCCGCTCACCGATAAACAGGTTGTATTTATTGCGGATATACAGGGCGATGTCCTGATCCAATTCATCCCCGGCTACCCTCAAAGAGCGGGAAACGACTATCCCTCCCATGGACATGACGGCCACTTCGGTTGTTCCACCACCGATATCAACGACCATACTGCCATGGATTTCTGATACCGGCAGTCCTGCTCCCAGTGCGGCTGCCCGGGGTTCTTCAATCAGGTACGCTTCCCGGGCTCCGGCAGCCATGGCCGCATCAAAAACGGCGCGTTTTTCAACTTCAGTGGCTCCGGACGGTATACCAATCACAACCCGAGGACGCGGCATCGGGACGATTGTTTGTTGATGGGCTTTCCCAATAAAATAACCCAGCATAGCCTGGGTGATCTCAAATTCAGAAATTACGCCATCCCGAAGCGGTCGAATGGCAACCACATTCGTGGGAGTCCGGCCTACCATCTCCTTCGCCTGTGCGCCAATAGCAAGTGGCCGCCGGCTCTTTTTATCGATGGCGACCCATGACGGCTCATTAATAATAATCCCCTTGCCGCGCACATTGACTAAAGTGTTGGCTGTCCCCAGATCGATCCCAATATCCAGAGAGAACATCCCCATCAGCCAGTTGAGAGGGTTAAATGCCAAATAATTCTCCTGTAAAACTTGTAAACAAGGTGATTTTTATACCAGAAGAAAAATTATACCAGAGAAAAACCGGACATAAATTCCCCATCAAACGATAAACCAGAGTAAAAATACTCTCGAAAGACCATGGGTTAGCTGTTTTGCCGGTTAAGAATTTCAAGAAAAACTTCAACCACCCGGGGATCAAATTGGACACCACTCTGTTCTTTCAGGTATTGGATAACTGCATCATACGTCCATGCAGGGCGGTACGGGCGGTCTGATGAAAGCGCATCCCAAACATCGACCACGGCAAAGATCCGCGCCGCCAGGGGAATATCCGTTCCGCTCAAACCCTGAGGGTACCCGGTTCCATTCCAGCGCTCATGATGTGAATACGGTATGGACAAGGCGGGTTGAAGGTAGGGAATACCGGAAAGCAGCCGATTGGCAAAAACCGGATGCATTTTCATGACATTCCATTCATCCGCGGTCAAGGGACCCGGTTTCAACAAGATCGAGTCCGGAATTCCCATCTTTCCAATATCATGGAGCAGGGCACCCCGGCGGATATGCACCATCTCGTCCTCTGAAAAATCAAACTGCGCGGCCACCCGTTCGGTCATTTCGACGACATTCCGGCTGTGATCTGCGGTTTCTTTTTCCCGAAGTTCCAGGGCGGCCGCCCAGCCTTCCAGAGTAGCATCATAGGCGATCTGCAATTCTTCTTCCGCCCTCTTCCGTTCGGATATATCCCTGGCCAATCCATATGTTCCAATGATATTTCCATTCTGGTCATACAACGGCAGCTTTGAAACGGATACCCATTCAGACGGACGGTCCGGGTATGTGAGCATTTCATCGTCATTGATAATGGATTCCCCATTGTCAATGATCATTTGTTCCTGTTCAAAGGCGAATTTCGTATGTTCCGGAGAAAAGAAATCGGCATCTGTTTTTCCGAGCAATTCTGATGGATCGGACACAACCAGCCGCTTTGCCTGTGCCTTGTTCACCCTCAGGAATCGGCTTTCACGATCCTTGAACCAGATGGTATCCGGTATCGTGTCCATCAGAGTACGCATCAGATATTGTTCGTGCTCCAATGCCTCTTCGGCTTTGCGTTGTTCTTCGATCATGCGAAGCAGTTTGTTCCCATATTCCACCGCTTCGGCATTCTTCAATTCCAGATCAGCAGAAGTTTGCTGGATCTTGATCTCCGCCTGCCGCCGGCTCCGGATATCAATCCCGATCCCGGCGAAGAACGTCTTGTCATTGATATCTACCCGGGATGCCGTGAGTTCAAACAGGATCCGTTCCCCATCCCGGGTTTTGAAGCTGGCTTCCGTCATGGCATACCCATCAGTCAATACATCGTCAACCCAGGTTCTAACCCGGTTAATATCCTCTTCGTTTCCATCGAACCAGTCATACAGGTTGAAATGATCCAACTCATCCAGGTTATAACCTGTGGCTTCTTCGTGTCTGATGTTCCATTGAAGCAATTTACAATCCGAATCATACAAGAACAAGATGCCGGGAACACTGTTGAAAATTGCCTCCAGAAGTTTGTTTTCCTCCTGGAGCGCGACCTCCATTTTCCTGCGGTCTGTGATATTCCGGGTAACACCCAGTACTTCAACATGTCCCGTCTCCGGATTTATTTGAAAATTCGTGGTGATCTCTGTAAGGATGTATGTGCCATCCTTACAGCGCTGTTCCACTTCGTCAACATATACTTTATCCAGGAGCGCGGTTCCGTTCTGGTATGCCGCCCATCTATCCCGGATCAATAGCTTCATCCGGTCAACATCTTTCGGGTTGAACACGTGGTCAAGTGGATTTGAGAGAACTTCGTCTACCGTAAAACCGCGAAGTTTTTCTATGGATGGACTCATATACGAAAAACGAAGCGTTTCTGTATCCAGAACCCAAATGACATCGGAGATCTTTTCTGTATAAGACCGGTACTTTTCTTCATTTTTCTGAAGGTCATCTTCAGCCTGCTTTTTTTCTGTGATATCCCTGTTGCTGCCGCGTAATCCAATATGCCTGCCCTGTGCGTCATGTATTCGGTTGCTTACCTCATTGATCCACCTGACCGATCCATCAGCCCGGATGATTCTGTATTCAATACCGCCAATCGTTCCAGTCCCTTCGGTATTGCCATGGGTTTCCCGGAATTTCTGGAAAGCTGTCCGGTCATCCGGATGTACCATTTTCCACACCAGATCCGGGTCTGATATCAATTCCTGTAGTGTAAATCCTGTTAATTGGAAAACAGACGGTGAACAGTATTCGAACCCCCCGTCCGGATTCAACCAGTATTCCCAATCATACGTGTTCTCTGCGACAACCCGGTAGCGGGCTTCACTCTCCGAGAGTCTCTCCGTCAAAATCTCACGCTGGAAACGGGCAATGATAATCTTCCCGAGGGCTACCGTCCCCATCGGGTAGATCACCAGAACAGGAATCGTAATGGCTGATACCGTCTTGATCGCAATCTCATATGGCATGGTGAATGCCAGGGCAACCATTACCACATGGATCAATAGTCCAAACAGGTAAAGCTCACGCGAGGAGATTTTTCCTATTGATTTCCGTCGGAATTTTCGCCAGATGATGCCGATGGAACCCGTGGTAAGAATCACAGAGACACCCATGATCGCGCCGGGGCCGCCCTGTAGGATGCGCAGGCTCAGGGTCATCAACATGGCTATAATGGTCGGGATGGATCCGAAGAACAATCCCGAGATGCCCAGTAAAACAGAACGGGTATCAAACACCACCCCGGGGATGAACACCCAGGGGGTTAACATGATAGCAATGCCAATCAGCCCAAGGATGATTCCGATGAAGAAGTCCTGGTGGATGCTACGGCGGCCGCGCCAGTTCTGGGATACCAGATCTACGGTCAATACACTCGCCAGTAAAAGGGAGATATTTTGAACCAGAACGAGGAATGCTTCACCGAGCATCAGGTTTCACCAGAGATAGCGAGGGAAGTATTACTTTCAAAAGATTAAAGGCTTTTTTCATATGAAACAATTATGACAAAAAAACAGGTTGACCGATAGAAAAAACATCTAAAAATTGTATATCCATGTTGATGAATGACAGTGTACTATAATTACCACACTTCGCGAAACAGGGAGGCCGGGAGATGAAACCCATTACGCGTAATACGTTGTTCTATGGTGATAATCTGAGAGTTCTGCGAGAATACTTCCCGGATGAATGTGTGGATTTAATATATCTCGATCCGCCTTTCAATTCCAACCGCTCATACAATGTCCTTTTCAAGGATGAAAAAGGGAAGTCTGCTGACGCGCAAATAAAAGCTTTGATGATACCTGGCATTGGGGGGAAGAAACCGAAGCGGTATTGAATGAAATGATCCATACCAACCGCGCCCCTGAGGTTACAACCATGTTGGACGCGTTGATCCAGTTCATGGGTTGCAACCAGATGACAGCCTACCTGGTGATGATGGCGGCACGGCTGGTGGAGCTGCGGCGGGTGTTGAAACCAACGGGAAGTTTGTATCTGCATTGTGATCCAACAGCAAGTCATTATTTAAAAATTATTCTGGATGTCATATTTAGCCCACAAAATTACCGTAATGAAATAGTATGGAAAAGGCAATCGGCTCATAGTGACGCCAAAAACAAATTTGCTGATGTTACTGATAATATTTTGTTTTATGTAAAATCAAATATTGCTAAATTTAATCCTGTTTACGCTGAGCATGATCAACAGTATATTGAAAAATTCTATCGGTTTAATGACCAAGATGGAAAAGGATTATATAGATTAGGAGATATGGCAAGTCCCAATCCCAGACCCAACATGATGTACGAATGGCTGGGATTTAAGTGCCCGGAAAAAGGGTGGCGATATCAAAAAGACACGATGCAAAAATTACATAACGAAAAGAGAATCTACTATCCAACGAATCCAGATGGAAGTTTTGATACAAGAAAACGCCCTGCTTTAAAAAGATATTTAGATGAACAAGAAGGATCAATTGTTACAAATATTTGGTCGGATATCAATTCGCTTCAAGCAGTTTCTGCTGAACGTCTTGGCTATCCTACTCAAAAACCTGTTGCACTTCTAAAAAGAATTCTTCTCGCGAGTAGTGCGGAAAATGATATCGTCTTAGACCCATTCAGTGGTTGTGGTACAGCCATAGCTGCGGCAGAAGAGCTGCACCGCCGCTGGATCGGGATTGATATCACCCATCTGGCTATCGCCATGCATAAGGTCCGTTTAGCCGGGAATTTCAACCTCGAAGCCGGCAAAGATTACGACGTGGTGGGCGAACCGGCAGATCTGGCTGGCGCGCGCAAACTGGCATCCGATGACCGGTACCAGTTCCAGTGGTGGGCGCTTTCCCTGCTCAAAGCCCGGCCGGTTGGCAGTGATGGCGGAAGGGAGGGGAAAAAGGGTTCTGACAGGGGCATTGACGGGATCATAACCTTCAAAGAAGATGCCCACGAAGTGGGTCGGATTATCATCCAGGTGAAAAGCGGACGGGTGAACAGCAGCCATATTCGAGACCTGGTTGGCACTCTTAACCGGGAAAAAGCGGCAATGGCTTTATTCGTTACGCTGGAGCCTCCCACTGCAGATATGATCCATGAAGCCAACCAGGCCGGTTTGTATTACCAAAAACGGCTCGATTATTCGTATCCCAAAGTACAGATCATTACGATTGAATCGTTATTGAATGGTGAAAAAACCAATATTCCCATCCTGCGTGAAGAATCTCTGCCGCAAGCACCCAGGGTAAAGCGAAAATCCCCTGAAAATCCGGCACTTCCCGGATTGGACGAAAATCTATTTTGATCCTGGCAACTTTTGGGTATAATAAGCGGTGCAATGGAATTGAACGTGTCCCATGCGGGTGTCGCCAAGTGGTAAGGCAGTACCTTCCCAAGGTACCATTCGTGAGTTCGAATCTCATCACCCGCTCTTTCCCCAAAATCTAAAAATCAGATCATTACCAAACTTGACGGGCGCTTTGCAGGCGCCCCTTTAAATATCTGACACCCTTGCTGATAATTCAGCCGGCATATCAGCCCGGTCGTTAAATCAAAACCACCCTGTGCAGGGTGGTCAACCTGATTTGTTCCTGTGCGCTGGGGGGGACTTGAACCCCCACGCCTTGCGGCACATGGCCCTCAACCATGCCTGTCTGCCAATTCCAGCACCAGCGCAGTAACGACTGCAATTATAATCGGTGCTGTACACGTGTCAAGCAAACTGGAAGATGGAGGAATTTTATATGGCCCTGGTTCTCGATGCAATGGGAAGCGATCAATATCCCGATCCTGAGATACGCGCCGCCATTGATTTTTCAAACGAAATGGATGAAGAGATCATTCTGGTCGGCAATGAAGATATCCTCAACCCCAAACTGGCGGCAGCCGGTGGTAATCAATCCAAAATCCGGCTGGTCCATGCGCCTGATATTTTGGAAATGTGGGATAAACCGGTGGAGAACGCGAAAAAGAAACCCCTGAATTCGATGGCGGAAGGGTTGAAACTGGTCAAGTCCGGAGAAGGCCAGGCGTTCATCTCTGCCGGTAACACCGGCGGTGTCCTGTTCAATGCGATCCGTACGCTCGGACGGCTTAAGGATGTTCAACGCCCCGCGCTGACGGCTTTGTTTCCGGTTAAGGGAGGGCATTGCGCCGTCCTTGATATCGGTGCCAATGCGGAATGCCGTCCGGAATTTCTGGTGCAGTTTGCGGTTATGGGGAGCATCTATGCCCGGAAAACCCTGAAGATCGATAACCCCAGGGTTGGATTGCTTTCAAACGGTGAAGAGGCCGGTAAAGGCAATCAATTGATCAAAGACACGTATCATCTTCTGGAAAATTGCGGGTTGAATTTTATTGGTAATGTGGAAGGCAAAGAGGTTTTCGGAGGGAATACGGATGTTGTTGTCACGGATGGATTTACCGGAAACATCCTTCTAAAGTCCAGCGAAGCTGTTGCGAGGTTGATTACGGATACACTTAAAGAAGAGTTGATGGCTTCTCTTCCGACCAAAATTGGTGCCGTGTTGGCAAAACCGGCGTTTAAAGCCATAAAGAAAATGATGGACCCGGCCGAGGTAGGAGCCGCTCCCCTGCTGGGAGTGGACGGGCTGGTGTTTGTGGCACACGGCCGCTCTGATGCGCGGGCCATGTATTCAGCATTGCGCGTTGCTCATGAGTCGGTAAAATTGGATCTGCTTGGCTCTCTCCGTAGCGGAATTCAGGACCTTTTGGCCAATCTGCCCTCGTCTGAAACCGCCGGTTAATCTACAAAGATAGAAAGAACTCATTCCATGAAGATAATTTCAAACAACAAACTGATAAACAGGAACAAGAAGATCGGACAAATACTCACATTTACGGCTGTCGCGATTAACATTGGCGGTCTTGTGGGAAAAAAGGTCACTTCCAGATACAATGAGTCA
>CAYRHB010000080.1:0-9817 GCA_964424035.1 uncultured Leptolinea sp. | reverse complement strand
GCAGTGGCGTTTATAATTGGCGGTCTTTTGCTCTCCCTCCAGGGTAATGTGGAATATATCACCTTTTCCTACAAAACCCTGATCATCGGGTTTCTTGTCTCGCAATTCGGCATCTACTTCAGCAACAAATTTGGCCGTTCACCCCGTCCTGATGAGTTGGTCAGCGCGGCACTGAAAGGACTGGATGACCGGTATTCCCTTTACCACTACATGACAGCCGTGTCCCACTTGCTGGTCGGTCCATCCGGCGTCTGGGTCATTCTGCCGTACCAGCAACGCGGAACGATCACGTACGACAAGGGGAAATACCGGCAGCAGGGCGGCTCCCTGTATCTGAAGATATTTGCCCAGGAAGGACTGGGGCGTCCGGACAAGGAAGCACAGTACGCAAAGGAGGATATCCAAAAATTCTTCGACCGTCAGATGGATTCCGAATCTGTGCCGGAAGTAAACCCGTTGTTGATTTTCACCAATCCCAAATCTACAGTAAAGGCTCAGAATGCGCCTTTCGCGACCGTAGATTCAGAGAAAGTAAAGGATTTCCTTCGCAAGAAGGCCAAAGATAACGCCTTCCCACTGGAAAAGGTGAACCGGGTCAACGCGGTAATCATGCCCCCGGATAATCCGGAAGTGATTACGCAAGAATAACAAACCCCGAATCTGATTTATATGAAAGAAGAGGAACCGCGATGTACACGGTTCCTCTTTTCTTATGACTCAGGATTTGGTTTTGATTTGCCGGATGGCCGGTCACTCCTCCGGCTGGCGGCAGGCCGGGTTGAACCGGAAGATCCGGTACGCCATGACCGTTTATCCGGCTGGTTTGTATGTGACGGCTTGCGCGTCACAGGTTTTCCGGTGGTTGATCCGGAAGGCTTCCGGGAAGTTCCGCTATCTGTTCTTCCTCTCCGGTTTTTGTTTGGCCTCGAATCAGAAGAAGGATGGTTGCTCCGTTCGGCAAACCTGTCGGAGTTCCTTTCCGCACGCTTGCGCGCCGCCGCTGAATTCGGTTTTTCCGAATTTGATTGCAGGCTCTGCAGTGTATTGACTTCTTCCGGGGTTAGATTGCGCCATTCACGGGGTTTCAATGTTCCGAGACGAAGAGTGCCGATCCTCACCCGCAAGATTCGCACAACCGGCAGACCGATCCGTTTGCCAATCTCCCGGATCTGGCGTTTGCGACCTTCACGCATGATCACACGCACCCATGCGCCTTTGCCCAATTTTGATTCGATCTGTACATCTGCCGGAAGGGTCCGGTCACCATCTTCCAAAACAACTCCCCTGCGCCACGTGCTCAATTGTTCTTCGTCTGGCGTGGCTGCCAGCAAGACCCGGTATTCCTTCTCATGTCCATACCGCGGATGCGTCAGCTTGTTCGCCAGTTCACCATCATTGGTCATAAGAATCAGACCTTCGGATTCAAAGTCCAACCGACCAACAGTGAACATGTGCCCCGGTACGGGAATAAGGTCACGTACACACGGACGCGGGTCATCCGGATCGCTGTCAGAAAGCACATTACGGGGTTTGTTCAATGCGATATACACCCGCTCAGGTTCAACCTTCGGGAGAGCCCTGCCATCCACAGTGATCGTATCTACCGAAGAATCCGCTTTCGTACCCAGTATGGCTTTTGTACCATTAACTTTCACCCTACCGGCAGCGATCAAATCTTCGCAATCACGCCGCGAACCCAGTCCACAGCGTGACATGATCTTTTGGATCCGTTCTTCCATTCTTAATCCTTTAATAATCCGGTGTCATCACCTGTTTCCACAGGTTCCACCGGTTCAAGTGGCGGTAGTTTTTGCAGGGAATCAAGGCCAAAGTGTTGAAGAAATTCAGTGGTCGTCCCATACAAGATCGGCCTGCCGGGAGCTTCCGCCCGCCCCACTTCCTGCACAAGCCCTTTATTCAAAAGACTCTTCAAAACGCCGTCTGAATTAACCCCACGAACCGAGTCAATTTCCGGGCGTGTCACCGGCTGACGGTACGCGACGATCGATAATGCTTCCAGTGCGGCCCGGCTCAGACGGGCGGTTACGTCCAACCCCAGGAATTTTTCAGCCAGTGGGGCAATGTCCGGAGCTGTTGTCAACTGGACACGTCCGCCATGAAACTGTAACCGCAAACCACGGGCTGTTTCGTAGTGCTCGCTCATACGGGCCAATGTGGCATTGATCCGGTCTACCGGCAGCTCAACAACTTCCGCCAACTGGTCGGAAGTAACAGGACCTGGTGCAATAAATAACAATGCCTCCAGGGTGGATTCAAGGCTGACTGTTGATGAATTTTCGAAATCTTCACTCATGCTATAATTGCCGCGTTATTCAGGGTATGTTTATCTATTATAAGGGCTAATGTCATGAACAGAAAAAACCTTTTCATACTTATTGTTATTACGGGGCTCATCCTTCTGACCCTTTCCTGCAATCTTACTACAGCCATGGTCAAAACCGAAGAGAAGGTTGTGCCTACCCTGGCTCCGGAAGAACAACAGCAATTGGAAAATCAGCTTGCATCACAGCTTGGCAGCGCGGTCAGCGGAGTACCGGTTACCATTGAATTGACCGAAAGCCAGCTCACAAGTCTTATCTCCACTCAGGCTGCGAACCAACAGGATGCTCAAGTATCAGGTATGCAGGTGACCCTCGATAATAACCAGGCCACGATCTCCGGAGATATTACTACCAATGGTGTTTCCGGCAGGGTTGCCATCGTATTTTCAGTCGGAACTGATGAACAGGGAACACCGAATCTCTCCATTGTCAGTGCCAGTATGAATGGATTTAGTTTACCCGCCGGCATGCTTTCATCAGTTTCTGATGGAATCAATCAGGGCTTAAAGAACCAGACCGGCCAGGGCTTCACCATACAATCCATCGCGATCGCTGATCACAAATTGATCATAACCGCAATCAAACAATGATCCGGAGGTTGGGGATATCAACGAACGCCGCGTAGGTTTTCAACCTGTTATTTTCGCCGTTCTGATAACGGTCGTCATCCTCCTGGGAGGATGTACAACCACACCAACCCAGCCAACACTGGTCTCCATTGTTATAAACGTTGACGGGAATCAAATCCCGGTGGATGTTCCTCCGGGATCAAGTGTTCAAACAGCATTGGATACAGCCGGTATCACACTCGACCTTCTGGACAAGGTCAATCCACCCGCCGGTAATGTGATCACAGATATCAGCCTGATCACGGTCACACGTGTTCGGGAAGAGATGGAAATTCGTGATGTCGTTGTCCCGTTTGAACATCAAACCGTGAAAAATGAGGCGCTTCCCGAAGGTCAGACCATGCTCATCCAACCGGGTGAAAATGGCCAGCGGCAGGATACATACCGGCATATATCGTTATGATCGGTGTCAGGTCCCCATTCAGTTCGGTAGCCATTCAGGGCCGCATCGCGTATCTTTCATCCGGAAATATCTGGTTGATGGAGGGCGCCACCGGTAACCGCCGTCCGGTGGTCACGACGTCTGATGTGGATGGTCATGTGCTAAGCATGTCAGCAGATGGAAAATGGTTGTTGTTTACCAGGAAGATCAAAGACAGCCAGCCCAACATCATCAATTCATTATGGCTTGCGCGTACAGACCTGAAAACGGAAACCCTTATTGACTTGCGGATCAATAACGTAATAAATGCTGCCGGGTTTATCCCCGGCAAAGATGTTACCTTTACGTATTCCACGGTTGAATCCCGGGCAACCGCACCAGGCTGGCAATCGAATAATGACCTTCAATTGTTACGGATTGATAACGGTGGTCAAACGGTCGGTGGAAAAGAGATTGTGCCGGTCAATTCCGGCGGAGTTTTCGGCTGGTGGGGTACACGGTATGTCTGGTCACCGGATGGTGAACGACTGGCATACGCACGCCCGGATTCCATCGGGTTGGTCGATATTGACAACGGCGAAACCACCGAGCTGATGCCCATCACGCCATTTCAGACCAGAGGAGACTGGGCCTGGGTCCCGGCGATAGGATGGTCTCCGGACCACCGATCGTTGTATTTCACCAATCACAACCAGGATCCGGCTGCGTCATCTCAGGAACAATCCCAGAGGTTTAACATATCCGGCCTTGTTCCACGCCAGGGTCTGGCATTGGAAATCGTACCGGAAACCGGAATGTTCGCCTACCCCGTCCCATCGCCGTGGGTGGATGAGTCCAACTATTTGGTGGCCTACCTTCAAGCTACTTTTCCCGGACAAAGCGAGACCAGCCGCACACGTCTGATGGTCATGGACCGGGATGGATCAAACCGCCGTCAGGTCTTTCCCCCGGAAGGCTCTCAACCTTTGGAACCACAACAAATTATCTGGTCACCTGCGCCGGAAGATAACACCCCGCAGCGTCTGGCTGTGCTATACCAGGGGAATATCTGGTTTGTGGATCCCTATACCGGCCAATCACAACAAATTACTGGCGATGGGCTGGTCAGTATGCTCACCTGGCGATAAAATCATACCTTTGGAAGA
Source organism: uncultured Leptolinea sp. (assembly GCA_964424035.1). Lineage (GTDB taxonomy): Bacteria > Chloroflexota > Anaerolineae > Anaerolineales > Anaerolineaceae > Leptolinea. The sequence continues at coordinate 5,319 of CAYRHB010000080.1, read as the reverse complement.
GGAATCATGAGAATTTTAATCACTGGAGCTGCAGGTTTTTTAGGTTCACATTTATGCGACCGCCTTCTTCTGGAAGGCCATGATGTGATTGGTATGGACAATTTCATCACAGGCAACCCCGATAATCTGGGGCATCTGGCCGGACATCCCAAATTCACTTTCATCAGGCATGATGTGGCCAATTTTATTTTTGTGCCGGGTAAAGTAGATGCGGTTATGCATTTCGCTTCTCCAGCCAGCCCCAATCCGAGTTCACCATATGGATACACCAACCTGCCCATTCAAACCATGAAGGCAGGCGCATTGGGGACTCACAACACGCTGGGTGTCGCCCGCGCGCACAATGCCCGGTTCCTGCTTGCTTCTACCAGTGAAATATATGGCGATCCGCTTGAACATCCCCAGAAAGAAACGTACTGGGGACATTGTGATCCGATCGGTGTGCGCTCTGTGTATGACGAAGCCAAACGTTTTGCCGAAGCCCTTACCATGGCATACCATGGTGCGCATGGCATTGACACCCGCATTATCCGTATCTTCAATACATACGGGCCTCGCATGCGGCTGGATGACGGCCGGGTTGTCCCCAATTTCATTCAGCAAGCCCTGCGGAAAGAACCTCTCACCATTTATGGTGATGGATCACAGACCCGTAGTTTTTGTTACGTTGACGACCTGGTGGAAGGCATCTACCGCCTGTTGATGTCTGATGAGCACAACCCGGTAAATGTTGGTAATCCAACTGAAACAACCATCCGGCAATTCGCCGATACCATTAACCAGATCACAGGAAATCCAGCCGGCATTCAAATTAAAATCGACCTGCGGCTGGGGGATGATCCGCAGAAAAGGCAACCGGATATCACCCGCGCCAGGAACATTCTGAAATGGGAACCGAAAATCTCGCTGGATGAAGGCATAAAAAAGACAATCCCATACTTTAAGGAAAAATTAGGTTTTTCATGATTCTCTCCAACACACAAGAAAGAACCCGCTTCCTGAAATTCGCAGCTGTTGGCGCATTTGGAGCGGTGATTGATTTTGGTTTTTTTAACCTCTTTACAAGTTTGATGGGTATCCCAGCTATTGTTTCAAGTGGCTTGTCATTCATACTGGCAGTAGCCAGCAACTTCGTCTTCAATCGTTACTGGACATACCCGGACTCGCGCAGTAAATCGCTGGCCCGGCAAGCGGTTCAATTCCTGTTGATCAGCCTGGTTGGAATGGGTATCCGCCTTGTTCTCTTCGCCCTGCTGGAGATACCCCTGATCAATCTGGCGGAAAATATGCTTCCGAATATTGGTCTTACTCCTACATTCATCGGTCATAATTTCACTCTGGCTTTCGCCATTCTGGTGGTCATGATGTGGAATTTTATCGCCAACCGTTATTGGACATACAACGACGTCAGTTAATTGCCGTTCATGCAGTAGAGATAGAGAGTGACTATCAAATGTCAGGGTTAAGGATCATCAGCGGTACTGCCCACGGAATGCGCATCCAGTCAGTTCCCGGAGATACTACACGCCCGGTGACAGACCGGGTCAAGGAATCACTCTTCAATATTCTGTCGAGTGATGTCCGTGGTTCAACCTGGTTGGATCTGTTTGCCGGAACCGGCAGCATTGGCATCGAAGCATTAAGCCGCGGCGCTGAATTTGTTCGGTTTAATGAAATGAACCGGCTTGCCATCCAGACGATCCATACGAACCTTGAAATCACCCGGTTAAAAAATGACGGGCAGGTCACCCAGGGTGACGCATTCACCCTGCTCCGCTCCCATCCCACCAGAAGTTTTGATTACATCTATATAGCCCCCCCACAGTACAAATCCATGTGGAGCGAGGCATTACAGATGCTGGATGAAAATCCCGGTTGGTTAAGCGAGGATGGTTGGGTGATCGTTCAGATCCATCCGGTTGAAATGACAGAGATCGAATTGATGAATTTGGCAGAGATTGACCGCAGGAAATATGGCAGCACACTTCTGATCTTTTTCGAGCGCAAGCCTGACAGTTGAAATTCAGGTTTCCCGTTGTGAGGTGAACCTGATCTGTAATTTTCCCTCATCAGAATAAGAGTACTGCCCGTAGAATGGTGGTTGGTTTTCCCTGTGTGCCAACACCCTGGGGATCAATACCGGTAGATCTTCCACCAGGGGAACAGAAACCATGTCAAACTGATGAATCCATTCCAGGGTTCCCTCGGAAGAGGGTTTCAACTCGATATCCGTGCCATCTTCAATCATCCCCTTGAAAACGAACATCCCAATCCCTGTTTGCTGACCGGTATCAATTGTGATGATTGTACAAAGTTCCAATTGGATATTGGAGATACCAGCTTCTTCATTCAATTCCCGAAAAGCGGCTGAAAGCACATCTTCATTCGGTTCGATGTGCCCTCCAATGCCATTGTACATATTAGCCCACAGACGTTTGTTCGGAGCTCCCTTTATTAACAATACTTCTCTTCCGCGGCAGATGAAGATCAAAACACGTGGAATAATCCTGTAACGGTCCGTATAAACACCCTGGTCAGAAACTGGCATTTTAAAATCCCTCAATACTTCGGATCCCAATATCAGGAAATAAAGGGCAGGTCAATGACCTGCCCTTTATTCATATTACTATATTTTCTTGATCAGTCAGCCAGACCGTTGACATCTTCATTTACAAATTTATCAGCGAAGTAATCATTTTCTTTCGGTTCAACTACAACCGGTTTGACTGTTTTCGCGACAATCCGGGCTGTGCCTTTTAATCCAAGGAGTGTGAACAACCTGGTGAACTGGTCTTCCCATGCCTTGCCGATTTTCACCCGGACATCTTCCGGCAGGTTCCAACTCTTTTCCTTGAAGGGTGCCAGTGCGTTTGTACGGGCATTATAGTAGAACTGCTCATCCGTCATACCGGGTTTGCGATTTGCGGCAAAATTCTCATCCAGCCATTTATACATTTCCTCTTTCAGGTTAGAGGGGATATTGTCATACCACATATTCATAAAACTGGTAGCCAGGTGAATTTCAAGACCTTCATACTGGACAAAATAGCCGAAGGCATCTTCTGGAAGCGTGGATGCACCATGCTGAACAACGCCGCCCAGTCCGTATCCACGGGCAACTGCACCCATTTCTTTCAGGCAATTAAAATCGACATTGACTTTGGCAATGGAACCATCAGGAAGGACCACGCCACCGTGGAAAGTGCCGGTTTGAATACTGATCTTGCTCAGTCCAACTGCTCTGGGATCCAGTTTGGTCAGTTCGGTCTTGAATCCACCCAGATATGCGTGCAATTCTTCAGCAGTCGAATTATGACCACCAACTTCACCGATTTCACCACCCACCGAGATGGTTATACCAGCCGGTTGGATAACGCGTATGTATTTCGCGAACATGGAGGATAACCCGACATTGACTGTTTGTTGTTCGGGGATGGTTGGCTTGTCAAGGTCAACCAAAGTAGAGGTATCAATGTCAATATTGAACCAACCGGCAGCGACAGACGCGACCATCAGAGTCTTTAAGGATTCGATTTCCTTTTCAGGTTCAATATTGTAGGTTTTCGGATTAACCTGGAAGTGGTCACCCTGCAGGAAGACCGGACCACGGTAATCTTCAGCAATGGCGGCAGCCAGCACTGAGGTTGAGTATTCAGACGGACTCTGGCCGGAATAACCCATCTCACTACGGGCAAGCTCGAACAGGATGGCTGCGGCATCCAATTTCTTCGCTGCGCGAAAGATCGCAGCAGCACAATCAAATGCCTGCACGCGCAGATTGATGGCAGGAACGGTGAATGTAGGTTTCAATTCTCCGGTTCCCCGCGCCATATACAGATCATGGATGGAGGCGGGCACAATACCCATCTGCTGGGCGACGCAGCGGGTTATATAGCGTGCTGCACTGGCGCGTGGTCCTTTTTCCAGCGCGGATATTTCCGCCAATTTCCGGGCATGTTTTTTCACAACATCCGGTTTTAACAGTTTGACTGTATCACCGGTGATCCCGATACCGTTATCCAACAACGTGACAAATTCCTTTGCCAGTGCTTCAATCATTACTTTCTATACTCCAGATGAATTCGATGTGCCAGAAATTAACTCAAGAACATCGGAACGCCCATGAAGTCTTTTACTCTCGGGCGGTATGTCTCTACATCATAGAAGGCCGGAACATCCACACGCTTCTTCCCTGACATGATCATATCAATCGGAACAGTGGTGTATTTACCGCCGTGCAGTGCGGTCATTTTACCGGTCTCATTGCGCTTTATCAATTGAACGGCCAGATTGCCGAAGGACATGGCAACCATCCGGTCGAGAGAATCGGGGGCGCCTGAACGCATCATATAGGCCAGCTGCTGGTACATAATATCCTGACCGGTGCGGGCTTTAATTTCGGCAGAAACAATCTCACCGATACCACCCAGCTTGCGGTGTCCATAGGCATCGGCTTCACCCTTCTCAATAATCTCACCACCTTCCATGATTGCACCTTCAGAAACGGTGATCATGGCATAGTTGGAAGGATTATTACGTTTGTCCTCAAGCAGGAAATCGCAGAGATTTTGAATATCAAATGTGACTTCCGGGATCAGGGCACGGTCAACATAGGCCAGATATGCGGCAATCAGGCTGGTTTCACCGGAATTGCGGCCAAACAGCTCAACCACACCGATCCGTTCGTGTGAACCGACAGACGTACGCATATTGGTGATCATATCTACACTGCGGGTGACAGCCGTGGAAAAGCCAATGCAGTAATCGGTACCAAAGACATCATTATCCATGGTCTTAGGAATGGCAACACATGGATAACCTTCCTTGTGAAGACGGGCTGAATAGCTCAGAGTATCATCACCGCCGATGGTTACCAGAGTATCAATGGTCAGGTGGTCCAGAACCTTCATTACATAATCGGTGTAATCCATAATGCCGGAATCATCAACTTTTTTTCCAAAGTTGGAAGTCTTTAGAAAATCCGGAACACGGTTGGCAGTGACTTTCTGGGGGTTGGTGCGTGATGTGTGCAGGAATGTGCCGCCGGTACGGTCAATTGTACGGACATCTTCTTTGTGAAGTTCGTGAACATAATACTCATGTGTGGATGGCTCATTCAGGTTGTAATTTAGCAACCCACCCCATCCGCGTCGGATACCCAGAACCCGGTATCCCATTTCGAGCGCCCCGATAACCACTGCCTTCATGCAGGGATTAAGTCCAGGTACATCGCCTCCGCCAGTTAATATTCCGATGGTCTTCGACATTTCTACCTCCTCAAGAAAAATATATAGAAGTTCATTGTGCCGGCGGTACTTC
>CAYRHB010000079.1:0-17655 GCA_964424035.1 uncultured Leptolinea sp. | reverse complement strand
AAAAGGACAGCCTGCGGAAAAAATGGAAGAGGCATATACAGCAGGCGCGCGTTTATTCGGTGAGAATTATCCGGAAGAAACGGCAGAAAAACTGGCTGCTTTAAGCCCCCTAACCGGTATTCAGCTGCATATGATTGGGCACTTGCAGAGTCGTAAAGCGAAGATCGTTGCCGGTTCTTTTGACTTCATGCATTCTGTGGACCGGATATCTATTGCAGAAAAATTGGACCGTGAATTATTACTGGCTGGCCGCAGGCTTCCCATCCTACTTGAAATGAATGTCAGTGGAGAAGAAACCAAACACGGATTTCCAGCCTGGAATCCAGCCGATTGGGTTGATCTCCTGCCCGTAATAGACGAGATTGCCGCTTTGGGTACACTTAATATTTGCGGTCTTATGACCATGCCGCCGCTAACGTTGGATAGAGAGACTGTAAGACCTTATTTTGCCAAGCTCCGGGGATTACGTGATTACTTTGCAGTACAATTCCCGTCACATTCATGGTCTGAACTATCCATGGGAACCAGTGCTGATTTCGAGACCGCAATCCAAGAAGGCGCAACCTTCATCCGGGTTGGTACGGCAATAATGGGCCGTCGCCCACAAAAAAAGTGAGGAACGAGAACCAATGGGACTAATACTTGCCAAATCATTTCAAATTTTTTTCGAAGTCTTGTCATTCATCGTCATTATAGATGTGCTAATTTCTTATTTTCTTTCACCATATAATTCTGTGCGGGTTTTCTTTGACCGATTGGTCGAACCCCTTCTAAGTCCCATCCGCCGGGTTATGCCTTCCATCGCAGGCCTGGACTTTTCGCCGCTGGTATTGATCATTCTTCTCTCAATACTGGAATCGGTTGTGGTCTCTCTAGTTGCCGGACTTTAATAGTCCGGAATGACTTGGAAGAGAAATCCCGGTATAAACTGAATAATGCGGCAGGTGGAAGAACCTGCCGCTCTTTGTGTTCTTAACCGGCGTATAGAATACGACCACAGGATGAGCACATTACCAACCTGGAAGGAGACCTTGCCGCCTGCCAGTCTGCCGGGGTCAAGGTAGCTCCACAGGCAGTACAAGCCTGGTCCGCGACAACAGCAACAGCCAGTCCACGTTTGGTTTTCCGGAGTGCTTCATATTTCTCCAGGTTGGCTGGATCAACATTTTGTATTGCCGCATCCTTTTCTGCAGAAAGGTTTTGCTTTTTCTTTTCTAGGGAGGCGAATTCACCTTTCAATCCGGCAACCTTGGTCGCAAAAATAGACTGCGCTTCAACCAGTTCTTTCTGTAAAATTTCCAGTTCATTTTCAATTTCTTCGACCTTCATCATGGTATTCAACTGGTCTTCATCCTGCGCAGATATTTGTTTTTTTAATGAAGCGATATCATTTTGAAGATCCTGTAACTCACGGGGCAACTTGATTTTTCCCCCATAGAGGGCGTGTTCATCTTCTTGAAGTTTTAATTGAAACTGATTGTTTTTATCTTCTATCTTTTTTAGTGCCTTGAGGATTACATTCAACTCGTCCTGTTTATCGTTCTGGCGTTGTTTGACTTCGTTTACAATTGTTTCGTCCTCGATCTGGTTTGTGATCTCCTTCTGACGAAGAGAAATCTGATCCAGTTCGGTATCCATCTTCTGCAGTCTGGCGAGTTGGAAAGCAAGGTTCATAATTTTTTGAATCCTGATTGTGCTGTGAAATGGTGTAAGGCAAGATATTTTAGTTGGAGATAGAATTATCTTACCATGAAGAACAGGAACCTGACCTTCGTACTGTCATTATTGCTCATCGCCACCATATTGCCTTCATTGGCGGGTTTCCTGAACCAGGATCCTGCTCTAATTTATAGCGGGGTTGTTTTTAATCCAATAGATGGATACACCTATCTGGCAAAGATGCAGATCGGGAAAAGTGGCGACTGGTTGTTTACTTTGCCTTTCACACCTGTGGCGGGTGAAGGCCGTTTCCTCTATCCTTTCTATATCTACGCGGGACATTGTTTCAAGCTTCTGGGAATAAGCCTTTCTCTTGGATTTAACATCCTGCGGTTGGTTTCATCTTCGCTGCTGATTCTGTCATTGGCGAAACTTTCCACCAGGGTTATCCCAAACAATCATGGTACAGCCCGCCTTTTGGTCATACTCCTGGCTTTTGGAGGAGGTCTGGGTTGGTTATTGCTGCCTTTCGGTCATTTCGGATCGGATTTCTGGGTAGCCGAGGCTTTTCCATTTCTTTCCAGTCTGGCAAATCCACATTTTCCCCTGGCTCTGTGTTTGATGACCTTTTCTGTTATTTTTCCGGTTTATCAAAAGAACCGTTGGATAAAACCAGCCTTTTTCCTGTCAGGATTAGCACTTTCGATTGTCTCTCCTTTCGGGTTTGTCCTGTCATTCATTGTTCTGGCGTTAAGTTGGTTGTGGGAAAGGATCGAAGGTGAACGTGATCCTGTACGGCCATTGATCCTTTATGGGCTATCAGGAATCCCATATTGCGGATACCAGTACTGGGCGGTTCAATCCACACCTCAATTGGCAGCCTGGACCGCGCAGAATCTGACACCATCCCCGGCGATCTGGGATGTTCTTCTGACCTTCTCTCCCTGGCTGATCTTGACCGTTGTGGGATGGAAGGAGCTTCTCCGGTTGCACAAGTCCAGCACGATCCGGCGGTTGATCATATGGTTGATTGTCGGGTTGGTTTTTTCGCTTGTTCCTTTTAGTTTGCAGCGCCGATTTATGATTGGTCTTTCAATCCCATTCACAGCCCTCGGATTACTTTCACTGCCGGCAGTGGCAAAAACTGTGCGCATATCTGCACAAAAAATCCAAACAATTTGTACGGCTGTTGTATTAATCACTCCAGTCTTACTTGTGGTAATGACTACCCTGGCAATCGCCAGTCATAATCCGCTTTATTATTACTACAAAGGTGAAGTGGATGCCATTACATGGTTATCGGAAAAATCGAATGGCAAACCGCTTGTTCTGGCATCGGGGGAAACAGGGATGATGATCCCATCAATCAGCCGCTTGCGTGTAGTGTATGGGCATCCATTCGAAACGATCCAGGCGGAATCTTCTTTAAAAACAATCACTGCATTCTTTAAAGATGAGGGAATTAATGATGTAGATATAGATTCTCAAATACTCAAGACCAACAAGATCGACTGGGTCATATTTGGTCTCCGGGAAAAGGAAATTGGTTCGCCCAAAATCCTTTCCGGGAAAACCCCTGCATTCATATCGAATGGAATTGCGTTATATAAAGCAGAGGACATTTTACGATGATCCGGAGACATGCGCTCTGGTTACTGGTCCTACCCGGTATTCCCATTCTATTTGCCTGGGATCGGTTCATTGTCCCTGCGGGAACCAAGACATCCGATATTATGATCAGTCATTTTCCGAATCTCTTGTTCATTCAACGATCAATTTTATCGGGGGAGGGTGTCCCACTGTGGTCTCCAACCATTCTGAGTGGATATCCGTTTGCAGCCAATCCATTATCCACGCTCTGGTATCCACCGGCGTGGCCAGCTTTGCTTTTTCCCCTGCCATTGGGGATAAACCTGGTAATGGCACTTCATATCTTGATTGGAAGTATCGGAGTTTATTTTTTTCTACAACATAAAGGTATATCCAAAGGCAGCGCTTTATTGGCAGGCATTTTCTACGGCTTTCTGCCAGCCGGTTATTCACATGTTGTAGCCGGTCACTTTACATGGGTTTGCGCATCTGCCTGGCTGCCTTTATTGTTGGCAGTTTCTACAGACAGGAATCTTCACTATCTTAGGCGATCAGCTTTCCAGGCATTCTCTCTTGGATTCATGATGCTGGCTGACCTGCGTTTTTCCGTGTATGGAATTGCTATATGGTTCGCGTACCTGTTATTTCAAACCATTTTTCTCTCTGGTGGAATTGAAAAGCGCGAAAGGACTGGTCAGATACTATCTGCGATTGGTTCAGGTATATGTGCAACGTGGATAAGTGCCGTAGTCTGGCTGCCACTTCTGGAATATACCCGCTTAAGTACAAGAAGCCTGATGACACCTGCCGACTCATTTTATCTGTCACTTCCACCTGTCCAATTAACTGGTTTATTCGTCCCCGGGCATCCGTCAACAATGGAATGGATCCTGTATCCCGGATGTGTAATCTTTCTTCTGGCCTTAATTTCCCTGACCTTTCTCCGGAAAAAACGGGAGTTGCAATTTTGGCTGCTGGCGGCAACTGTCTGTCTGTTATGGGCATTGGGAGATGTGATTCCAATAAACGACCATGTGATCACATTGCCGGTACTAAATCTACTGAGGGTACCATCAAGAGGTGTTTATTTTCTATCCTTTGCACTTTTATTAATTTCCATATTTACCATTGATGAATTGAAAAGATCGAATCCGCAAAAAGCCGTCTTTCTTCGTCTTGGAACAATCGGTTCGGTTGTACTGGTACTTCTTATTCAGGGTTTTGTTGTACTTGCGAATCCGGATAAGAATTTGCATATTCTCTGGCATATGATTTGCTGGGCTGCGGCTGCATTTTTTATCCTCCTGTACTCCTACCGGAGAATTACTGCGGAAATTTTCTTGATTTCAATGGGTATTATCGGTTTGGTGGATATCGGATTAATTGACATCAATTTATTGGACATGCGAGTTTCAACCGATGCAGTTTCAGATGGAAGTAAATTTGTCGAAGTTTTAAAAGAAAAGGGTGGCAATTTCAGAGTCTTCTCTCCTTCGTATTCCATCCCACAACACACCGCTGCCGTGAACTCTTTGGAATTAGCCGATGGAATTGATCCTTTACAACTTAAATCGTACAGTGATTTCATTCGTGGGTCCATCGGTGCGACCGCTGATGGATATTCTGTAACGTTGCCGGCTTATAAAAATGGAAAACCGGATTCGGATAATATAGGGATTGATCCTTCTGCTGACCGATTGGCTTTACTTAATGTGAAGTATTTGGTATCAGAATTTTCTGTGAATGCAGAAGGTTGGCTCAGGGAAGAAATTAAAGGTGAAGGATACCTGTATCGAAATGATAAAGCACAGGGATGGGCCTGGGTGGAATCCGGTCTGGAGACTGGTGATAGGAACTACTCATCAGTAAATCAAATAATTCGACGGAAAAACCAGATCCTGGTGAATGTACAGGGTCCGGGTGTACTTCACCTGGCTGAAGTAACTTATCCGGGATGGCAGGTAACTGTGGATGGCGAGCCTGCAGAATTACTCGAGGCGTACAACTTAATCCGCGCCGTTGAGTTGGAACCGGGATCTCACTCAGTGATATTTGATTTCCAGCCGGTGAAAATATATACCGGTGGATTGATCAGTCTCACAACATTCTTCCTTGGAGTCATTCTGATCAATCTAAAGAGGTTTCATGTTTGAACAAAGCGAAAAGCGCTGGCTGTTTTTTACTTCGATAGTGATCCTGGGTATAACCGCCATTCCATACTTGATGGGATATTTTCTGCAAGGTCCGTACTGGCGTTTTACCGGTTTTGTCTTTGGGGTTGAGGATGGAAATTCCTATATTGCCAAAATGCTCACCGGGACATACGGAAGCTGGTTGTTCCGGTCGCCATATTCAACCATTCCACAATCCGGAATCCTGGCTTTTTTTCCCTATATACTTCTGGGTAAACTGGCATACCCGCCCAATCTGCATGACCAGTTGGTTGTATTATTTCAATTCTTTCGATGGATTGCCGGGGGATTTCTGATATGGTCAACATATGGATTTATTTCGCTCTTTATAAAGAATCCATTCCATAGAAAACTTGCTGTTCTTATCATTCTGGTTGGAGGCGGGTTGGGGTGGTTGGGCTGGTTGTTCCTTCCTGATGACGGTAGCTGGCGTTTACCACTGGAAGTCTATTCGCCGGAGGCTTTTGTTTTCCTTTCCATCATCGGTTTGCCTCATCTGGCCGCAGCACGGGGTTTTCTGTTGCTCGGTTTTACCTGGTTTCTTCGGCAGGAAGAAGACGCTGCCCGCTTTTCGTCTGCTGTAAAAGCCGGATTATGCTGGCTGTCAGCAGGTTTCTTCCAGCCGCTGACGATCGTGGTAGGTTGTGGTGTGTTATTCCTTTACTTAATATTTGTCCGTTTGTTTCCCAGATCAAATAGAGCAAAGACGATATCTTTATTGGAATTTCGTGCCGCCATAATGGCTGCCATTGCTTCTCCATGGATTCTCTACAACTTTTTCTTCTTTTCTTCCGATGTATTCTTAAGAAAGTGGTACGCTCAAAATATTATCAGTTCACCTCCCATAACCGATTATTTATGGTCATATGGAATCTATATTGTGGCAGGTATCCCGGCAATCATCCATATTTTGCGGGAAAAGGACACTAAGCGGATGATCCTGCCTGCATGGATCGTTTGCGCTGCAGTCCTTGCCTATTTTCCATATAACCTTCAACGCCGGTTCATTGATGGCATTTGGATTGCGATTGTTATTCTGCTATACCTTGCCATTGAGACTGCTTCAGACAGAAAGCGGAACCTGATCGACCGGGCTATTACGGTGACTACATTCATCGCCCCGGTATTCGTGATGATGACGTTGTCTCAGGGAGTGACAAATGTTCAAACTCCAGTCTACCGGCCAAGAGCAGAGGTTGACATGTTCGAGGCTTTATCTAATATGGTAACTCCGGGTGATACGGTTCTGTGTGCTTACCAGACCGCAAATGCTCTTCCTGCCTGGGCTCCGGTTTATGTGCTTGCCGGTCATGGACCGGAAAGTGCCAATCTGGAATCTGTTGTGCGTGAAATTGAAATGTTCTATTCCAATGATCAAGAGGACCAATGGAAGAGTGAGTTTCTACTGCGCAATAGTGTGGATTTTGTCATCTATGGCCCTGAAGAAAGAGCCTTCAACACATTGACATTCATAGAGGGAAAGAACCTTGTATCTGTCTATACAAATCAGGATTTTCAGGTGTTTCAGGTAGATTACGATGAAGAATAATTCTGATGTATGGTTTGCAAACCATAAACATTGGATTGACCTGCCTGTAATTCTAGCGCCCGTTATTCTTATGTTCCGCGCTTTGATACCCGGAAACATGATGTACTGGGGCATTATTTCTTTGCAATTTATCCCATGGCATTGGGAAGCCCTTCGCAACCTGGAAGCAGGCGAACTGCCGTTATGGAATATATGGAATGGCATGGGTGCGCCATTACTCGCGAACTATCAGTCTGCCCTGCTTTATCCACCGACTTGGCTGGTCCTGATTGTCGGATGGATCGGCGGGTTTCAATGGTTGGCATGGTCACATGGATTGTTGATCGTCCTGCATTTGATCTGGGCAGGCCTTGGAATGCGGCGGTTGGTTGGTCTACTAGGCGCAGGTCCAATCCCACAGGTCATATGTGGAATTGCATACGGACTTTGTGGTTACATCATCGCACGCGGCAGTTTTATAACCATGGTGCAGGCTGCATCCTGGATTCCATGGATATTACTGGCTGCCAGCCAGTTTTCCATTCCGATAAAAATTTGGAAAAAATCGGATCGCCAGTTTGAATGGAAATCCATTCTCTATCTATCTATGGCATTTACCGGTCAATGGCTTAGCGGGCATGCCCAACTGGCCTGGTACACACTTGTTTTCTGTATTGCCTGGTTGGTGACAGGCGCGCTTGTTAATGGTGGGATTAAGCAACTTCGGACCATTATTTTGCCGGTCGGAATTTCCGGAGTATTGGGTTTTCTTCTGTGCTCCATTCAATTGATACCCACTCTGGAATACCTCACTCAATCCCAGAGATCGGGAGTGATTGATTATGAGACGGCTCTGTCTTATTCGTTTTGGCCCTGGCGGTTTCTCACTTTTCTTTTCCCGGATTTCTTTGGGAATCCGGGGAATGGTGATTACTGGGGATATGGAAGCTACTGGGAAGATGCTATTTATGTCGGTTTGTTGCCGTTGTTCTTTTTAATCATTTCCCTGATACGGATTTTTCCCCGGACAATTGAATCCAGAAATAGAAAATACAGGCCTTTGATGGGGTTTTTATTAGTTTCCGTTATTGTCATAACAATTCTTTCACTAGGATGGAATACACCCATTTTTCCGTGGTTATTTGAAAACATTCCTACATTTGGAGCGTTCAACGGTCCAGCTCGCTGGATGATATTTTTTGAAATCTGCCTGATCCTGATGGCAGGATTGGGTGCTGAAGAATGGGTTACCCATCGAATCATTTCAAAAAAATGGGCCAATCTTGGAATCGCTGGAATGATAGCCATGATGTTGTGTGTTGTTTATGCCTGGACAACACAAAATAATCTCAAAGAATCATTGTCATATTCCATGTTTTCCTTTGCCATTCTGGCTCTTGGATACTTCGTCCTAGCGAGAATAAAACCAAAAAAATCCGCACCAGACAAAATTGTTCAATGGCAGTCAATTGTCGTAATCTGGTTCTTTCTGGACCTGTTCTGGGTCGGTATACGCTTGAATCCTGTAGTGTCAATTGACACCATCTTTTCCGGCATCGTAGAAAGGCATCAAACAGAAGAAGAAACCATCCATCGGTTTATTTCAACTAATGACGAACGGAATTTACGGTTTCAACGCTTCTTCCGGTTTGATAATATCCAACCATCCGAAGATCTCTCCGTTTTATCAACCTTAATGCTTCCAAATATTAATGCTCTTTATTCAACCGCTTTCTTTAATAACTTCGATCCAATGATTCCAGACCGCTTTCAAGGATATTTGGATGAGGTGGATCTGGCTTCGACTGAAATACAAGACCGTTATCTGGCACACGCCAATGTAACTTCAAAGGTAGTCGTAGATCCTTTTAATCCTGAAATTTTCAAGTGGACATCAGTGGATGCATTTCCTGATCATCGCCTTATGTATTGCCCGGACTTTGTCCCAGGCGGGGAAGATGCCCTGCTACGACTAAGAAAAGCAGCTGCTGAAAACAAAATGGAGGATTTCTTTGTACTTGAAACAACGGTTGAATTGAAAGACGAATGCCATAGCGGACGGCCTGTTAACAAAGGGACCATAAACGAAATATTGAAACAGGCAACACGCAAGGTTTATGACATTACTGAAAACCCGGTATCCGGCTGGTTATTGGTCTCCAGTACATGGTATCCGGGATGGAAAGCAACATTGGACGGGTTACCGGTTACTGTCTATCACGGGAACTATTTATTTCAGGCGGTACGTGTCCCGGAAGGTAACCACAGGATTGAATTACAATATGTTCCAATGTCCTTTATTCTGGGTGCCGGTTTAACAGGTTTGGGAGTTATTGTTTTCGCAGGGTTATGGCTGTATTTCAGGAAATACCCCGGAGGTCCTTTTGAAAGAAAATATTGAAATTCGATCAGCCCATGAACTGGCAATCCGGATCATTGGCAATCTGGAACAGGTCATATTTGGAAAGCGGTCTGTTCTGGAGTTGATCGTAGTAGGTCTGCTATCAGAAGGCCATATCCTTGTAGAGGATGTACCGGGTGTAGGAAAAACAATGATGGCGCGCAGTCTGGCCATATCGACGGGATGCGAGTTTTCCCGTATTCAATTTACACCTGATCTACTCCCGAGCGATATTACAGGTGTATCTGTATATAATCAACAAAAATCTGTATTTGAATTTCGCCCTGGACCGGTTTTCACACAGATACTGCTTGCGGATGAGATCAACCGTGCCACACCGAAAGCCCAATCCGCCTTATTGGAAGCCATGGGTGAAAACCAGGTCAGTGTTGACAATGTAACCAGGGAATTACCCCGTCCATTTTATGTAATTGCCACACAGAATCCGGTTGAATATGAAGGCGTTTTCCCTTTACCTGAATCGCAGATGGATCGTTTTCTATTACGAACATCTATAGGTTATCCTACCAGTGATGTTGAAGATCATATTCTGGAAAAGATGCGGGTGGTACACCCGATCCAATCCCTGTCTTCGGTAGCTTCTGCTGATGAAATCCGACAGGCTCAAGAAATCGTCAGAAAAGTCTTTGTCTCACAAAGTGTGCGTTCTTATCTGCTTGAAATCATCCAATCCACACGCAAACACGAAGATCTCCTTCTTGGTGCAAGCCCTCGCGCCAGCCTGGGTCTGATCCGGGCAGGGCAGTCTCTGGCTGTCCTGCAGGGACGGGATTTTGTCGTTCCTGATGATATTCGGTATCTGGCAAGCAGTGTTCTTTCCCACCGGCTAGTGCTCACTCCTGAAGCCAGGATGAATAATGTATCGCGTGAAATGATCGTCAGTGAAATACTGGAAAACACCAGAGCGCCATTAAAAAATGAAATTAAAGCCCGCCAGATATAATCCCAGAATCCATCTAGAATTACCCTTCTATGGATTGGTTCTCATTGCCGGTTTTTTATTGGCCACACGCTGGTTATTTGACGAGACTTTCTTCCTGAGTTCGTTATATTTTGTTGCCATATACATCGTACTGGCATTCGGGTACTCCATTGTTGCGCTTAACGGTATTTCGATTGACAGGAAATCAAGATATCACCGTCGGCAGGTTGGAGACCTGTATGAAGAGCACCTGGTGGTGTCTAATCGATCCATTCTTCCGGTTTTCTGGATGCAGATCAATGATCGATCTGAATTAAGTACACACCATGCAAACAGGGTAATCGGTTTTCTTGGTGGGCATCAGACTCGGATCATTCGCATTAATAGTTTTCTTCATAAACGGGGAAATGTAAACTTGACCCCTGTTGAAGTGATAACTTCTGATCCGATGGGATGTTTTTCATCTGCCAGGATAATTCAAACGGATGGATCTTTGATCATCCTTCCATACAGAGTTGATCTTTCCGCATTCCAGATCAAAGAACGCCAGACTGATGAAGGACGATCCAGGCAATTGCAGTTACACCAGAGCGATCTGATCAGCGGTTCTGTTCGAGAATATTCCAATGGGGATCCGTTCAATCGCATCCACTGGCCTACTACCGCAAGAAAAGGTGAGCTATATACCAAACTGCCTGATCAGACCAGGCAAAGGGTTGTATGGATTTATATGGATTGTCAGAGATTGATACACACAAGCCGGATGGTAAATGCTGATCAGCGGCGCATGGATTATCTTGACACTAACAAGCTCATTCCAAAATATGCCCTTCCGCCTGACACTCTGGAAACAGCCGTGTCCATTACCAGTTCATTGGCTGTTACCTGGTTAAAAAAGGGAATTGATGTGGGATTGGCATTCAATCAGCAACCATTCTTTTCCATTCTACCGGGACATGGTTCGCGACAGCAGATGGATATTTTGAACACACTTACGTACGTGCAGGCTGATTCAAGGGTTTCAATTGGGAAAATGCTGGTTCCGTTTTCTACCAGGTTAAATCCGGGTAATATCTGCTTTCTGGTAACCCCGGATGATTCATCCGAGATGATCTCTGCAGCACAGGTTCTGGTTCGCAAAGGTATTGATCTGAGGGTTATACATATTTTTCGGGAAAGCTATAGTTCCGGGTATACCGGCGCGAAGTATGTGCGGGATTGGTCAATAATCCGCAGTATACATTTTAGTTATGGTGACAACCTTTCTGACCTTGGCACATTTATTTAGTAGTTTCCTGCCAATTTTAGAAACCTTAATCATTTCGTTCTCAATACTTTTGTGAGTGGAATTACATCCATTTTTTGATATCCACGTTGTTCGTAATAATCACTGAGGTCAGAATTCTCATTCACCACAAATAGATAAATTTTGGCACAACCCGCTTTTCTCAGCGCATCTTCCAAACAAGATAAAAGTGTAGAACCGATTCGCAGATTTCGGAATTCCGGTAAGACAGCCAGGTGATATATAAGACCACGACGGCCGTCAAAGCCTCCCATGACTGTTCCGATTACCCGTCCATCGATTTCTGCCAGAAAGAAGAGTCCGGGATTTCTTTTTACCAGTTTCTCAATTTCTGCTTCTTCGTCAGAAAACGCAATATGGATACCAGGCCCGGCTGATTTCCATACTTTATAAACAGCTGGATAATCGGCAGGATGATGGTAGGTACGAATTTTGATTTTCAGGTTGCTTTCAGGTTTCGCCATATTGATCAATGTCAGGAATTATCTGATATTGGTTCTTCTTCTTCGGTTATTGATTTCCAGAATCCATGAATACCGTTGGGTGTTACTCCAAAAAAGAACCGATATCCATCCGGTAATCTATGAACGAGGTCGAAGGTTGGAGTTTTTCCCTGCTGGTATCGTTTTAATAGCCCGAAATCGCCATTCCAGTAGGCACTGCGAGGATCAAAATCCTTTTCCAGTTCAAGATACCGGCTGATCGCGTAATGCCAGAGACGACGGGCTGAGCGTTGTGTGACATTTTTAACCATCGATCCATTTCGTAGATCACGCATTGTGAAATACCGGGTTCCCTGTCGTTCTTCCACACTGGCAATTTCAACGCCCGTGCGGGGGGTAAGTTCTTCAGCCGGAGGTTGTCCTTCACTTTGCAAATCCGGTGCTTCGATAAAAAGCTCACCACCAGGTTCAATAGCAGGTAAAATCTGGCGACTCTTTCCACGGAAAACCAATCCAACAATTTCATCACGAACTGCCAGCCCGGTTTCGGCTTCGCTGCGAACATAGATCTTGTTATCTTCAACAGCATAAGGGGGATCGTCTCCACGTGGAATAATTACGCGCATGATCTTTTTCGAATGGGTTTCCTGGATGTCGAGATTACATGCCAGGGCTGGACTGATCCGTTTTGATATTTCTTTTTCAAGCACCCCTATGCTCTGTTCAGGATCTGATATTCCAACCGGTGGTTTATGTGGATCAGAGCCTGTTCCAATATACAACGTGCCACCATTGGTGTTGGCAAAGGCGCAAATATCTGCAATGATGGCGTATAACTTTCCACCTCTAACAGACATACTCTCGTGAAAATCCTGTATGATATTGGCGCCTTCTTCCTGGGATGCGTGAATGAAATCAAACGCGGGTTCCTCTTTGAAACGGTGAGGCCGGGTGCGGGAGAAATCATTGGAAGAAAAGAGAGCTCGTAATTCCGAAAAACTGACCTCTGTAAGGAGCACATCAGTCGCCCGATCTCCAATACCGAGGTTCTTTTTCCTCACTGGATCAGCGGATAATCGATGGGCATCTGAACCCTGGATACAATGCATTCTACGGGGATACTCCGGTTTTGTTCCGTTAAAGAAGGTCGCGGTTGAACGTGCATTCTTGGTATCAAGGTCGGTAACCTCAAGCGCGTTTAGAGCTTCGTCCTGCGTATAGGCAATTTTTGTCTGCCCGCCAAAATTGAAACCGCGCATGGCTACACCATTGCTCGAGTTGGCATGGGCAGCGATGACAATGCCTCCGGCATTCTTTATTTTCTGATATGCGGTAAGAACGTCTACTGTTGCTCCGACTGTTGCCGAACCTTCATCCAGAAGGTTGCCCGGAATTTTTAGATCCAGCAGGAGATGTTCTATGTCCCGAACGGGTGTGTCAGGAGAGAAAATCCCGAGTATGTGAAACCCAAAAGTTGCTGTGAATTCGATTCCCGGCAACACCAGTATCTTTTTAAGTAATCTACGGTATTCATGTAATCGGTCCTTTTCTTCTGGCAGGAGACGTTTAAGCTTTTCAAGCAATTCGAATTGTTCAATCTCCTCACGCATGGTCCGAAAGCCGGCAATTGTATTGTGGTCAGTAATGGCAATAATATCCAATCCGCGATGTTCAGCGCGTTGAATGACATCCAGATAGGTTGCTTCAGGCTGCTGGAAATCGCTGGAAGCCGGCGTGTGAATATGTAAATCCATAGTGCACCATCTATTGGTGCTTTCGATCTTTTTCCCCGATCTATTTTGTCTGGTCAAAAGGAGCTTCTCCTTAATCTATATTCTTAATCAGTTGGATCAGATCATCTGGCATGTACGGCTTCATGAGAAAATGATCTGCCCCGGCATCCAGGCTTTCCGTTTTCCTATCAGAACCGGAAACCACAATGACTTTAGTATTTTTTATATCATCTGATTTCCGGATCATTTCCAGAATAGCCAACCCATTAATTCCCGGTAAATTTATATCCATGAGGATTACTCCGGGTTTGATTTCCCGAATGATTTGAACGGGATTGTTAAGTGGAAACGACGGACAGGATACCTGAAACCCTTCCAACTCTAATAACGTTTTTAAAAGATTGCACATCATTGTATTGTCTTCAAGAATAACCACTTTTGTTGTTTCTGTCATCGGGTCAATTTCCTGATTTTTCTGGTTGGAATGGCAATCTTCACAACCTGGTCCATGTTTTCAACCGGAAAAAACTTCATATCTTCACGAATTTCTAGGGGAATTTCATCAAGGTCCAGCTCATTTTGTTTGGGAAGTATGATGGTTCTCAAACCGGACCGGTGGGCAGCCAGAATTTTCTCTTTGATACCACCAACCGGCATGATCTGCCCTCGCAGGGTGATCTCACCGGTCATTCCGAGGTCTGGACGTGTAGGGCGGTCTGTCAGCAATGATATCAGGGCTGTGGTCATTGTAACACCGGCCGATGGGCCATCTTTGGGTGTCGCTCCGGCTGGAACATGCAGGTGGATATCTTCTGTCTGAAAGAATTGAGGATCAATTCCAAGACCTTTGGCATGTGAACGCACATAAGAGAGGGCGGCTTGCGCCGATTCCTGCATTACGGTTCCAACAGAACCGGTAATCTGGAATCCTTTTGAGCCCGGCATTTTGGATGCTTCGATAAACAGCACATCTCCACCGGTAGGAGTCCAGGCCAAACCTGTAACTACGCCGGGAATGGATGTTCTGCGTTCAATCTCTTCATTATTGAGAAATTTCGGACGTCCGAGAAAGGTGTGGACATCCCTGACACTTATCCGGCTTTTATGCTTCTTGCCTTCCGAAATACTTGTTACGATCTTGCGGCAGATCGTTCCAATTTCTCTCTCAAGGTTACGTACACCGGCTTCCCGAGTGTATTCACGGATAACGGAAAGAACGGCATCATCGATTAGATTCAATTCTTTTTTGAGCAGTCCATTTTCCTTGATCTGGCGAGGAATTAGATAATTCTTCGCGATCATCAGTTTTTCACGTTCTGTATAACCGGCAATCTGGATAACTTCCATCCGGTCCAGTAAGGGGGCAGGTATGGTTTCCAGCTGATTGGCTGTCGTTATGAACATAACCTGGGATAGGTCAAAAGCAACTTCAAGGTAGTGGTCACGAAATTCTGAATTTTGTTCCGGATCAAGCACTTCAAGAAGGGCGGAGGCTGGATCTCCATGAAAGTCGAAACTTAGCTTGTCGATTTCGTCCAGCATGAATACAGGGTTTTTCGATTCCGCCCGCCGAATAGCCTGAAGAATCCTCCCTGGGAGAGCACCTATATATGTACGCCGATGCCCTCGAATTTCGGCTTCGTCACGCATCCCACCCAACGAAATCCTGATGAATTTCCGTCCAAGTGCCCGCGCGATTGACCGGCCGAGGGATGTTTTCCCAACACCCGGAGGTCCTACAAAGCAAAGAATAACGCCTTCCCGTTCCTTGCGAATTAGATCAGTTTCTTTCAGTGCATCCAGCCTGTCTTTCCTCTCGAGTCGCAATTTCCGAACAGCAAGGTATTCCAAAATGCGCTCTTTTACGTCCTCCAGGCCATAATGATCCTGATCCAACACCTTTCTTGCGTTTACAATATCCAGATTGTCCGGGGTTGAGACACTCCAGGGAAGGGTGGACAACCATTCAATATATGACCGGATGACCCCATATTCAGCTGCAGCAGTCGGGAGTCTGGATAAACGTTCCAACTCTCTGGTTGCCTGTTTTAAAGCTTCATCGGGAAGTTTGGCTTCGTCCAATTTTTTCCGAAGATCGTTCATATCTTCAGTCAGTTCATCACTTTCCCCAAGTTCCTTTTGGATGGCTTTAAGTTGTTCCCGGAGAAAATAATCCCGTTGAACTTTCTCGATCTCTGAACGTGCTTCGTTTTGGATTTTTTGTCCGAGGTCCAGAACCTCACTTTCACGGGCTAAAATGGAAACCAGCTTCCGCAATTTATCTTCTACAGAATCAAGTTCCAGAATTGATTGGGCATCAACAAGTTCCATGCGTTCAAAGTTGGCGATGGAATATGCCGTTTGAAGTGGATTGGAAATAATGGAGATGGATTCTACCAATTCACGAGGAATGGAGGGGATCATTTTGGCAATATGCTCAAATTGGTCCCGGGCATTTCGAGCCAGTGCTTCGATTTCCAGATTTTCGATTTCGATCTCAGGTGCCGGTGAAGTCCTCGCTTTGAGATAAGGTTCTAGAGATGTGAATTCTCCAACCCGGAAACGGCTAAGACCTTGAACAAGAATTCTGATCGTTCCATCCGGTGTCCGGAATAGACGATGCACAATGGCTACCGTCCCAACTGTATACAAATCTTGAGGGCCGGGATTTTCCAATTCGGGATTCTTGGATGTTATCAGACCAATGATCCTGTTTCCGGAAACGACATCATCAATAAGTCGAATGGACCTGGGTTGACCTATGGTAAGAGGGACAGCTGTTTGTGGATATACCACCAGACCACGTAAAGGAAGAATGGGTAATTCATCCGGTATTGAGAGGTCCCCCTCGTTTCCAGAATCTTCATTTGTAATTTCTTTGTTTTCTTCAATATTGATCAGATTGTTTGTTTCTGAGAGGGATAATCCTAAAATAAGATCTCCCAGATTTTGGTTTAAGTTGTCATCTGAAAACCAATTCAAGATTTCTCGTAAGTTTGCATTCCAGCGTGAAGCTACCATTCGATGTTCAGGAATCCTTCTCTAAAATTTGTATATCTTGTGGAATGGCTTTTAGCATTGTGACTTCCAAAAAGCCGTTTTGATATTCTGCCTTGATGGTTCCAATATTTATAGGTTGGTTAATTTGAATTTCGACAATAAACTCACCGAAATGTATTTCCATCTGGTGGAAGGAATGATTTTTCAATGGATCGTTCCTAATTCCGGAGATGAAAAGTGAACCATGGTTATATCGAATATTGAAATCTTTGTCATTCACCCCGGCAATTTCCACGCGGATAAGAAATTCTGTTTTTGTTTCAATAACATCCACTGGAGGTTGATACAGGTTTGAATGATATGAAACTCTCAAATTGAACATTCCTGATCGTGGATAATCGAACATTGTCATCTTTCAGTCAATCCTGTTTCGATAAACTATTCACGTCATAAAGCTTTTTTTGCTGTTTCAAGAACTTCTGTATAATCCGGCTCATCAGATAACGCCTTCATATAATCAACATAAACCAGTTTGTATTTTTTATCCACAACGAACATGGCACGACGTAGAATCCTTTGGTCCTTCAGCAGACAGGCATATTTCTTTCCAAAGTTGGCTTTCAGATGGTCAGAAACCACAACTACCTGGTCGATCCCGGCAGCGCCGCACCACCGCTTTTGAGCAAATGGCAGGTCCATACTGATTACGATTATCGATATTTCTTTAGATAGATTGGTTGCCGTTTCGTTAAATTTCCGGATTTCCCGGTCACAAACATCAGTATCCAAAGAAGGAACCGCTGCGAGAATACGGACCTTTCCACGGGTCAATTTCAACAGGTCAATATACCACCAGTCCT
>CAYRHB010000078.1:360-18123 GCA_964424035.1 uncultured Leptolinea sp. | reverse complement strand
TTCCTACTACCATAACGATTAAGAAATATTTGTATTATCGGAGAAAAAATGAAATCGCAAAAAACTAACTGGTGGTTGGATGCTGTGCTTTACATCGGGTTCTTGTTCACATTCTTTCTGAATGTGACCGGTGTGGAATTGCACCAGTGGTTGGGGATAATTATTGGTTTTCTGGCATTGGTGCACCTGGTTCTGCATATTGATTGGGTTCTTACTGTTGTGGAGAAGTTCTTTGGAAAACTACCCAACTCTGCTCGCATAAATCTTCTACTGGATGCAGGGATTGGGTTGGGTTTTCTGGCAATTGTTTTTACGGGTGTAGTAATGTCAACCTGGCTGAATCTAACATTTATTGACTATTCCGCCTGGAAGACCATCCACACGATGTTCTCAATTTCCACCCTGTTCGCTCTTTTACTCAAATTGGTATTACACAGGAAATGGATCGTCAGAACTGCCGGGAAGTGCTTTCTGGTTGAAAAGAGAAAACCGGCTGTTGAGCCTGTTTTGGCCCGGCAGGATCTGACCAAAGTAAACCGAAGGGAGTTCCTGAAGGTCGGTGCCGCAGTGGGTGCAGGGGCGATCATTGGGGTGACCCAGCTTCATAAGGTGGTTGAAGACCTGATTACAATGCAAACCGGACCGGATACGGATTTGGTTGATAACAATAACCTTACCGTTGAGAATATTATTCCCACCCAACAGGAGCAACAGATGATTCCCGTTGTGGATCAACAATCAACGGCTACCCTGGTTCCACAGGCAACTGCTGTACCCATAGAACAGCCAACCGTTGCTCCAACATTGGTCGCTGTGAACAGCCAGGCGGCTACATCATGTCAGGTACGCTGCTCGAGAGGATGTTCATTCCCGGGAAGATGTCGCAAGTACACCGATTCCAATGGGAATGGGAAATGCGATTACGGTGAATGCCTGTAAATCAGAAGCGGATTGAGAATACCCTCAATCCGCTTTTTTATTTAAATTTCACGTGCAATTTATTTGATTTTTAAAATTTCTGGCAAGGTGGCAGCCCAGGCATTAATTTCTTTCCAATCACGACCGTCTTTGTTGACCAAAGGATTTTGGGGCGTTGAACGGTAGAGTTTGATCAGTGAATCCGGAAAACGCAGTCTGGAAAGGTCTAAAACACCCGAAAATATTTTTATGGTTGCTGGTCTATACCAGTCGAATTTCTTTTTTTGGTTGGCTTCCAGTTGCGCCTGTACTCCACGAATTTCCTGGGGAGATCCATCCAGAGGTCCAAGAATAAATAAAGCGGATGGGATCTTCTCAAGAGCGTCTCTATTTTGATTTAGAAATTTAACCGTATCTGAAAGTATCGATCCGGCATAGATTGGCGCACCGATGATCACGGCTTCATATTCGTCCAAATTCTTTACCTGCCGGGAAGGGATCAGATCGACGGAAAAATATCCTTCAGTAAATTTCTTCGATATAGTTTCAGCGACTTCTCTGGTTGAACCATATTTTGTTGAATATGTAACAAGTATTTTCGCTGCCATGCGTTTCTCCGGTTTTTATTTATGAAGTGATTCTACCGGAAAATATGATTACTGATTGAAAAAAGTGCAGCCATTTCGAGGCAAAATTTAAGCATCATTCCAGTCTGTTTTCGGGCGTTCACCTCAGAGATCATACTGGGAGGATTTTTTAAATCATATGTTTGGTTTACAGGTTCATTGTTTTATCTATCCCAGGGGAAAGATCCATGCGACTGCTGCATTGACCATATTGCTGGCAATGCTCATATCCGGTTGGACATGGTCCTATCCTGATTGAATGCGAAGCTATGGAACAGCCACATTCCCAATGAAATTCCGCTCTTCACGTTCCACCCGGCAGGCATCATTCTTAAAGGAGGTCCAGGGAATACGTACCTTGCATGCCGGTAAGTGCATTTTTCCTGCGGTTGTGTCATTGTGATTGGCCGGTCTTACCCAATCCAAGAAAAATTCTACGGGGAGATCAGGATATCTGAATAGTGCACCGGTTGATACGATGACTTAAGGTTTTCTTATCTGTTGTAGATTTGTTTGGTTGGGTTTATCCCCCTTTTTTGTCAAAAACCGGAACAACCCTAGCATAATAAAGGTCAAAAGAGTGTATTCTGCCATAAATGCGTTTTGATACATCTTTCTTCCATAATAGGAATACAGGTCGAAATACTGAAAATTGTTGGCAGGAATGGTAAGGATTGGAAACGGCGACGGGTTTGAATTCGGATAATCAGGAAGGATCCAGAAGACCCGCATGGAAACAAGCTGAAGGACTGCTATCAACACCAGGACGGGTAGATATTTTGGGAGATCCATGTCTTGAAGGATGATCCCCAAAAGGATCAACACCGCGGGAGAAGCCCAAAAAATTATCCTCTCTGTATCCGTACCGCCCATCCAGGCAAGTGTGGCCAATCCAAGCAGGTATACGAGTAGAGATTGGTTGGTCTTGAGAAATTTGCCAAGCCAGGGCAGGTGATATAAGAGAATAATCAAAATTGGTCCAAACGCGATAAACCATCCCAGAATATAGATCCAGACCGGTTTATTTAGGAACCACTTTACGGCGAAAAAGAGAAAATCGTATGAATTTGTGGGTTTTACATTGAAATGTATCATCCAGTAGGTAAAAATTCCGGCAATCAAAGGAAGGTATGCCGTGAATGGAATGGATTTGATACATTGCAGAATGTTCCGGTTGGATAAGATCCTTTTCCACCCGGAATCGGTTGCGATCGGATTCACTACAAAGATGGATGCAATCGGAATGATCATTGCCGTGTCACGGAAAAATACACCGATGGCGGAAACCAGTGTGATGCTGAAAAACAAGAATACAGATTTTTTATTCCGGTATCGCTGGATCAATATCAACCCACTAATCAAAAATACAAACAACCAGGAATCGGTAAGACAGGGATAGAAATAGACGAACCGTACCGGGCTGATCCAATTCAGCATAAACAACGCAATCAAGGTAATCCGGATGCCCATGTTCAAAATGAAAAATCGCAGCAGGATGACAAGCAGGATTACACTGATGAAATTTCCTGCAATATTAACGATTTTGAAACTTATGAGAAGATCCCCCTGCGAGAGTAGGGAAACAAGGAATGGGGTTCCCGGCCTGAATACAAAAGGCGAATCAGTACGCAAATCCAATCCTGCAGAAAACTGCTTCGCAAGGTCATAATAAAATGCCCCGTCCCAACCTTTATGCAGGTTGTAAGTGATCTCAGGTTGAGTGATCTGGCAGGTGACATTTATAAGAATGAAAAGTATGGTTACTAATCCAAACTCAAAAAAAAGCTTATCAAACCTTATATAAATGCCGGATAAATCTGTGTTGTTATCCATATTTAAAGACAATTATAGGGCACTGTTCCGGAAGGCAAGGTGGATTCGTTCATTTTGATCCAAGTAAAAGATTCAACCCGGTCTAAAAATACTCGACCGGGTTGGTGATTTTCTGACAGAAATTACTTGTGAACCTAGAGATTCACTTATTACAAAGGGTTTTTGGAAGACCTGCTGCCCATGAGCGGATTTCATCCCAATCACGCCCGTCAAATGTGCGGAAAATTTCACTATCCCGGGCAGCGGGCATCAATTTCAACAGAGAATCGGGAAAACGGAACTTGTCCATATCCATGGCGCCGGTGAATATTTCCATGACTTCGGGTTTAAACCAGGGAAGCCGGTTGAAAATGGTGTCCAGTTGAACCTGTACATCGGCCATCTCTTTGGGTTTCTTTTCCAATGGTCCCAGAACAAAGAAGGCAACCGGACGGTTCCCCAATTCGGTTTTAAACCGTGATAAAAACCTGGACACGTCGCCCAGGAGTTTTCCTATATAGAGTGGCGACCCGAGCACCACCGCATTATATCCATCCAGAGATTTTACATTACGAGCCGGAATGAGATCAACTTCGTTTCCTGTGGATCGGAGTTCATCTGCAATTGCTTCAGCCACCCCCTGCGTGGAACCATATTTTGTGGCATATGTCACCAGGATCTTTTCAGACATGGATTTTTCTCCTCATTTTCATGTATGGATACTCACAATTCTATATACGCGGATATGCCCCGGTTGGGTGTAATTTACAAAGCTGAAATGGTTGACATTCATTCTCCATCATCTTAAGGCTCCTGGCAACTGGAAAAAGATTGGTCATGGAAAAATAGGTAGAAAAGCAAAGATTCCCATGATTGAGGAAATTGATTTTGAGCCGGGAATTCACATTATGAAGACACAGCTTCTGGTATCATCATCCATATCACATCCTTGATAAGGAAAAACCATGTTTCGTGAGATGCGACGCCCTAAACAGGAATTATCAAAAGAAGAAGCAATAGAGGTTCTTAAATCCTGTCAGACTGGTGTTCTGGCCGTTGCGGGTGAAAATGGATACCCGTATACGGTTCCAATGAACTATGTGTACCAGGATAACCGGATAATTTTCCATTGCGCGGTTGAAGGTTACAAGCTTGATTCGATCAAACGAGATGATCGTGTATCGTTCTGTGTAATAGACCAGGCAGAGATAATCCCGGAAAAATTCGCCACCCGATATCGAAGCGTGGTTGTCTTTGGTCGGATGAAAATAGTTGAGGATGATCTACAGCGGCGAAGAGGATTGGAAGCCATAAATGCAAAATATTCGCCCGGATTGGAAACTGAAGGAAACAGGGAAATCGACCGGAGTTGGAAACGAGTGATACTGGTGGATCTTAAAATTGAACATATGACAGGAAAAATTGACCTCTTCACCATGATCGAGAGAGCTAGAACTGCTCGCGAAGCAGCCGGCGAAGAGTGTCCCGGGAAACCAAAATGAAATATCATCATACCGGAATCCCAACCAAGGAAAAATTAAAGGATGAGAGATATATTCCGCATTTGAAACTAGCGGTCAGTGGGTTTGGACAAAATGCATACGGAGTGGAATGGACACGGTATGATGATGATGCCCCGTATCCGGAATTGGTGAAGACAGTGGCGCACGTTGCGTTTGAGGTAGAAGACCTTGCGGATGCCATAAAAGGGAAACATGTGATCATCGAACCAAATAGCCCAAGCGCTGGCGTATTGGTAGCTTTTATTGAAGATAATGGAGCACCGATAGAATTATTACAGATCGACCGGACCGTAGCGGAGCCGGGTGTTTGATGTTTCTCCAGAAACGAGCAAACAACCTTGACAAAACGATAATGGTACTGTAAACTATAATCGTAAACCGTTTACAGGAAAATTGATGATAGACCGCCGCGACGAAATTGCAGAGATTTTTAAGAAATATTTCCACCACTACGGATTTAAAAAGACGTCAGTGGATGATGTCGCGGCTGAGATGCATATCAGTAAAAAGACCATATACGAATATTTCGAAAGTAAAGAGGCTGTATTTGCCTACATAATCCAGCGGGAAGCCAACCAGGCAGGTAACGCAATGTCACGCCGGTTGGAAGGCTTGACGACCGCCACCGAACGGATGCAGATGCTCATCCACATGATCTTTGACAACGCGAGCCTGTACCTCAAGAGCAGTCAGGGACTTGACCTGCATGACAGGGATGATATGGCAAATTTGGTTTTCCAAGCGGCGTACGAGTCAATTTTGATGCGTGTTGTGGATGATGGGTTGCAAACCGGGGAATTCCGTCTAACCGGGGATGAGCTTGGCCGGTCTTTCTTGAAAGCAGTCATACAACAGGGATTGCAGGTAATGCGTCAAGATCCTGACAGCCGGGTGGAACATCCAACCGGTGTGGCTGTTTTAAAATTGCTGGCTTGAAATACCGGAAAATTTTTTACCTGAAGGAAACGAGAAACAAAAAGAGTATATAGTACGTTGATGTTTTTTCATAACAGCGGATTGCTTGAAAAAATCGCGAAACATCAGGAGACGGGAAATGAAGTCAAGAGAATTCTGGGTCAAATTTGCGTGTTGGGTTGGCGTTGTGGTTGACGCGGTAGCTGCTTTGATGTTGATGTTCCCTGAATTTAATACATGGATGACTGGTGAACCTTTAGCTGTAGATAGCATTGCTTTTCGAAATGCGAATGCTACTGCCACAGCATTGATGTGGGGTTGGACTGTTCTGCTTGCATGGGCGGCACTAAATCCAAAGGAACGGTATGGTGTGGCGATCATTACATTGGTTCCCGTGTTGTCCTGGTTGACTGTTTCAAGAATATATAACCTGATCAATGGTCTTGTTGATCCATCACGGAATATACCCATCCTAATCCTGCAAATCAGTATATTTGTACTTATGGCAATCAGCTTGTGGAATTTCCGCCATAAAAAGGAGAAAGAACAGTTTTCATAGATCAATAAAATCATGACAATCGGGAAACGGTGCAGCTGCCACTACACCGTTTCTTCTTATTCTTTCTATTTCTTACTAATTATTTATCTTTTGAAATGTGATGTTGACCCCAGTACCGGTCTGTTATATCTATGTATTCCTGGTATGCAGATCCATAATATTTGGAAAGAAATTTCTCTTCCTGCAATATTTGATAATGCATTCCTACAACAACCAGTATGGCAAACAACAAAAATATCAGTGTTCCATTTATCAGGAACGTTCCACCAAAATAAAGGTCTATTGAGAGAAAAATTGGATTTCGGGAATACGCAAAAATTCCTGTAGTGATGAGCTTCCCATTAGTCTGGGTATCAATTCCAATCCGCCATGAATCACGAAATGAAGCAAGCGCCCAGATGAAAATTCCAAACGATAAAAATACCAAAAATGCTCCAAGGATCATTGCCGATGCACCTCCAATCAACTGCGTATAGATTATCGAAGGAAATATATGGAATTGAACATGGAGAGCAGATTGTAAGACTTCTACAATCCACACAATTAATGCGGCAAGAAATATGAGTTCAATGACCTGATTTAATCCCTTCTTTCCGAAACCCAGGCTTATAGGGTTAGTATGCTTTTTTCGGATCAGGAAGAGCGTTCGTCCGAAAATGATAGAAAGATATAAGGTAATTGCCAATATCTGAAACACATCAAAAAGACTATCCATTGATCACTCCATTCTTTTTGAAATAAATGAGCTTATATTTGCAGACCTGGGGAAATTGAATAAAAGTTGTCTCTGTCAGGATAGTAAAGTAAAATTACACGATTGTAAAACCCATCCTGTACCATAAGTATCAGGTGTTACCCATATGTCTCCTGATTTTCGACAAATCCGCTCACGCGAGGCACTTCAACAGGCTCTACTATCCCTTATACTGGAAGTTAAGTATGATTCCATATCTATTGCTGATATTGCATTGCGCGCCAGAGTAGCCCGCAAGACGTTTTATGCTCACTATTCAGACAAGGATTCTTTACTGATTGATTGTGTAAAACCTAAGATGATGGTTTTGATGGAAGGGGTTTCGAATACCAATATCAATTCTCTGTTGGCTGATGAAAAACCTGCATCCTACCCGGCTTTTAAATTTGTTCAGGAAAATGCACAATTTTTCCGCAATGTGCTTGGCGAGAACGGTTCGGCTGGATTTTATAGTTTTATATTAGAATTTCTGACCCTATCTTCTTTTCAAATGCATAAAAATTTATGGCAGGCAGCAAAAAAAACTTCTATTGAGCCTTTACTTATCGCACATTTTCTGGCTGGAGCCTTATTGAATTCAATTATCTGGTGGTTAAAACATGATTGCCAACCATCTGCCGAGATTATGGCCTATAGTTTTTCAAACCTGGCCGCACCAGGTGCCATTGAAGTTTTGGGATTGGATTAGAAGCTGCTACAGCCTGCCAGCTATCTCTTTTTGATTTTATAATTTACGTAAATAAAACATAAAAATTACACAATTCTGTCTTACATACTTACTTCAGAGTATAAAAATAAGGCATAATAGAATTATCCTTAACCCACCCGTAAAAGGTTTGATGGATGATACAGAAATTCCTCTTCTGTTTGTCAAAAATGACGACAATCGGATGGATGAATTATGAACACTGAGGTTTCAGCGGGAAAAACAGAAGAAAAGCTCAGACATCAAAGCGCAGATAGATACTTTGATTTATATTGTTCCGCCAGTCGCCAAATATCCGAAATGCAATTGTTGGACAGGGTGCGTAATGCAATTGTCCGTGAACTGGATGTCAACACCATCTGTGAAAAAGTAATTGAATGGATTGGTGTTTCATATGGCTACCCGCTGATAAGTCTTTACTTGATTCAAGATGATGACCTGATTCTGCAATATCAGATGGGTTATAAGAAAATCCCCGAGATATTACCGGTTTCACAGGGGTTTGCAAAAAAGGTTGTCACGAGCGGAAAATCGGTCATGTTGGTCAACAACCGGAGCGCTTCCGAAAATTTTAGTTCGAAATCCATTAAATCAAGGGCTCTTATTCCCCTTTTGAATCAAAAGGAAGTCATCGGCATTTTATCCGTGGAAACAACCACGGGTAATAAGTTAATGGAAGCTGATCTTCATATGCTGGAATCCATTGCCGAAATTTTTACGAATGCACTGTGGCGGGCACGCATCTACGAAAAAAGTCTTCGCACACAGGAAGCCCTGGATAAGGAACGCCGACTTCTGCGAACAGTTATCGATAATATTCCCGACCAGATATTTGCCCGGGATCGGGAATGCCGTTTCACGTTGAGCAACCTTAAAGATGCACAAATGATGGGATTTTCAGATCCGGACCAGGTATTGGGGAAGAATGATCTGGATTTCTTTCCTTATGAAATGGCGATGCTTTATATTGCCGATGATAAACAGGTGATGGAAAGCGGGCAGCCTCAAGTAAATAAAATTGAACCCATGGTTGATGCTGACGAGATCGATAGGTGGATAATGACCACCAAGGTTCCCCTGCGTGATAACCAGGATCAGATCATCGGGTTGGTGGGAATTGCCCGGGATATCACACAGCAGAAGCTGGATGCCCAGGCACTCGAAGAAGCCAAACGGCAGGCAGAAGAAGCCAACAAGGCCAAAAGCACTTTTCTGGCAAATATGTCGCATGAGATCCGAACACCTCTGAATGCCATCCTTGGTTTTTCTCAACTCTTATTGAGAGACCCTGATCTATCGTCAGAACAGCAACATCAGCTGGCAACCATTCACAACAGTGGAGAACACCTTCTCCAATTGATTAATGATATTCTTGAAATTTCCAAGATCGAAGCTGGCCGGACAACCATAAATCCTGTCACATTTGACATTTATGGACTGCTTCAAGATCTGCGATCCATGTTCCAGGTGCGCGTTGAAGAAAAGGGTCTATCTCTTGACGTGATCATCGAAGACAGGGTTCCCCGCCATATCATTTCTGATGAAAGCAAGATCCGCCAGATCTTGATCAACCTGATCGGTAATGCGGTCAAGTTCACAAAGCAGGGGAGAATACGCTGTATTGTTGATGCGAGGCATATTGAGGGGGATTCCTGGAAGTTGATCATTCAGGTTGAAGATAGTGGAATCGGGATCACAGCGGATGATATCAAGACTATTTTCCAGGTCTTCCAGCAGGCTCCCGGTGGGATTTCAGAAGGCGGTTCCGGTTTGGGATTGGCCATCAGCCAGCGATTTGCCAGTATGCTTAACGGCGAAATACAAGTTGCCAGTGAACCCGGGTTGGGGAGCTGTTTCACCCTGGAAATTGAGGTCCTTGAAGATAAAACCAGCGTACCGGTAAGAAAGAAACCGCGCTTTAAGATCAGCGGGATTAAGAATCCATTGAAGCCATACCAGATTCTCGTAGTAGACGATGTTAAAGAAAGTCGCGAATTGCTTTCATCTTTATTATCCCGGGTTGGATTTGAAGTACTTGAAGCTATCAACGGCAAGGAAGGACTGGAAGTCTGGAAAACCAAAACCCCCGACCTGATCATCATGGACATCCGGATGCCTGTCATGAACGGTCTTGAAGCCACCATCCAGATACGGAGTTCAGAAACTGAAACTCATGTTCCCATCATCGCGGCAACAGCCAGTGCCTTCGAGGAAGAAAAGCAAACCATCCTCGATACGGGAATGAACGGGTATATGCGGAAACCGATCCAGGAAGAGGAATTGTTCGCGCTGATTGGTGAATGCCTTGGAATTGAGTACACCTATTTTGGTGATAACGCGCAACCAGGTTCCCCCGCACAACATCAATCAGAGTTATCATTCCCGGTGGATGAGCTCGAAGCCATTCCGGCTGAATCGAAAGAAAGATTGATTACAGCCTGCACCAACGCCGACCTGGACCTGATTCTCGAGATGATTGAACGGATCAAACAATGTTGTCCTCAAGCCAGTAGAGAATTACTGGAGATGGCGTCCAACTTACAATATGAGGATATACTCAGTCTGCTTCATGGAAGGAGTTGACTTTGGAGAACTCATCCTCGCCGGATTCCAATCCGGTTGACATATTAATCGTTGACGACACACTGGCCAATATACAGGTGCTATCCGGAATGTTGAAACAGCAGGGATACAAGGTCCGCCCTGTTCTGGATGGACAAACCGCCTTGAAAGCGGCAATGAACAAGGCACCCGACCTGATCCTGCTGGACATATCCATGCCCGAGATGGATGGGTATGAAGTCTGCAAACGGTTAAAACAGGATTCGGCTTTAAAACAAGTCCCGGTGATCTTTATCAGCGCGCTGACTGAATCACTGGACAAGGTGAAAGCTTTTACTGTGGGTGGCGTGGATTACATCACCAAACCGTTTCAATTGGAAGAGGTCCGGGTTCGGGTGGAAAACCATTTACGGTTGGCCCGGTTGCAGAATGAATTGAAAGAATACAGCCATAACCTTGAAGAGAAAGTCATTGAACAGGTCAATGAGATTTCAGATTCACAACTGGCCACCATTCTGGCGCTGGCCAAACTGGCAGAATACCGGGATGAAGATACCGGACGGCATATCGAACGTATCCAATATTTCTGTCGTGAACTTGTCACCCGGATGGCGGAAAAACCTGGCTACAAAGATGAAATTACACCGTTGTTCATAGAGAATATCATTCACGCCAGCCCGTTACACGATATTGGGAAGGTGGGTATTCCCGATACTATCCTCTTAAAGCCTGGCAAATTGAATGTGGCTGAGTTTGAGGTGATGAAAACCCACACACTTATTGGGTTTGAATTATTGCAATCTGTAAGAGAACGCTATAGACGAAATAGCTTTATCAACACGGGGATCGAGATTTCACGCAGCCACCATGAACGCTGGGACGGGAATGGTTATCCTGATGGATTGAAGGGGACAGATATTCCCCTTTCGGCGCGCATTCTGGCTGTGGCAGATGTATATGACGCGCTGCGTTCAAAGCGTCCATACAAGGATGGCTTTGATCATGAAAAGAGCTGTGAATTGATCCTTGCAGGAAAGGGAACGCAGTTTGACCCGGCGATCATCGATGCGTTTGTGGAATTGGATAAAACCTTCCGCTGGGTTTATAACGAGCTGGCGTAGAAATGCCAGTTTTTCAAAGTGATAAAATGCTACAATAAATTCAGGTTCGTTTACATCACGCTTCCGGATGGTTTTCAGACTGAATTGTTGAACAGTTTGGAAAAGGGAAATGATTCATCCGGAAAAAACTTCCCAATTTCACCCAATATACAACCAAATAAACATCGAAGAACCACTACAACGGATTGCTGCCGGTAATAGTCCATTTAAATATCGATCGGACAGGAAGGAACCAGATGAAACTCAATTCCAGAATCCTTCGACTTACAGCCATTTTCCTGTTGATGTTCCCCATGCTGGGCTGCATTACGTTTTCTTATATTGTAGAAATGGATCCGGACGCTTCGGGGAAGGGGATGATCTATCTGACATTGACGGCCCCTAATATTGGTGAAAAAGGCGCGTCCAGCTTTGACAAGTATATTCAACAATTGTCGGGTGAAGGATGGGAGAACATTGAAATCGGTTCATCCGGAAATGACCTCATTGAATTGACAGCCGATTACCGGTTGGACATGGAAGGCGGCCATGGATTTCCCGCATCCATGAAAGGCACCTCCATTACGGTTGAAGAGTCAGAGATCGGCTACCGGCTGTTTACATTCAATGGAACGTATGATTTCACCCAGTTACAAACAATGTGGGACAAAGTAACGGATCCGAATGACCCTGATTTTTCATTTGATCTGGGCCAATGGTCAGGGGGAGAAAAGACGGTCATCACACGGGAGGAGATCAATGAGTTCATCCAACGATACGGCGAACCGACAGTTACGTACAAGATCCGGCTGCCGGGAAATACTCCGGTGGATGCCAAAGGTTTGTGGAGCAACCGGCAGGATTATCTGAACGGGAAGACGGATACCATTGAATTCACCTGGAAACCGGGGAAAAATGTTAAAGGCACGTTGATGGTCTCGCGCCGCTGGGAATCAAAACCCGCCGCTGAACCGGAGCAGATGACCGCCAATCTTCATCAATTGACACAGGCATACATGAGTGAAATACCCACCGGTTGGCCTATGAATTTTCTCGAAATGCCGACCGGGGGCTGGTTCAACAATATCGTTATGGCGAATGTATGGGATGAAAACTATACCTGCGGGAGCTACCAGAATTATGTGATGGACTTCCTGGATGGTGTGCGCACCAGCCCGGACCCGGAAGTTCGCAGCATGCTGGCAGGATATGATTACGGTCCCATTCAAACCAATGGCGGAGGGCATGTGGCAGTGGTGGTCTTCCCGTCAGGTACCGATTGGACAAAGACCGGAACGGTTTATGATCCCTGGCCAACACAGAATCCGGTTGCATATGACATCCGGACCTGGTTTGTAGCCCTCGGGTTATACGCGTACAGCGGGTATAGCCCGGAACCCAGCTTTGGGACAGCCAACCTCTATCCACAGTTGACAGGGAAACCGGCTTCATACCCGGCTGAAAACGACGAGAAACGACCGACAACCCAGCCGGTGAAACAGATCCTGGTGATCAATTCACCGGTGACGGTGATGGTAGAGCTCAAGGATGGACGTGATATCGGTATCATGCCGGGCAAAGCCGGGATCAATATGGCACCGCAGGATGTTTCCTTCTATACTCTGCCAAATGAAGAAGGCGGCAAATCGTGGTTTTTCTTCCTGCCTGCCGGCGCAGTGGATGTGACGGTATACGGGCAGGAAGAGGGGGCTGTGCATATCGCCCTTGTGACCGAGGACAACATAAGCGGGTATGGCGCGCAGCATGTCTATGAAGCCGAGGCACTCACATTTCCGATAGGCAGCAATTCGAATCTGGGGACGTTGACTTTCGAAAGCGGAGAGACGGCCAAACCAGAGGCGATCACCCGGGAAGAGTTCACAAAAGTGATGGGTGTCACGAAATCTGCGGCTGCCCCTCCGAAGGCGCCGGAATCCGCCGCGACCTCTGTACCGGTGTATGGCGATGATATTAAATATGGGAGCGACGGCGGCACTCTACTGGTGCTTCTGCTTTGCTGTTGCTGCTGCCCCGGGATGCTCCTGACCGTCGGGGTGGTGGTCGCGATCATTGTCAGCAGCCGGAAGAAGGCATAGAGGTCAAGTTTTGGCTAGGTCAGGCTGACTGATGATCAATCCAGGGTGATGACCACGTTGCCGCGTTTGTGCCCGGCTTCCACGTAACGGTGGGCTTCAACGATCTGTTCCAGCGGATAAACCCGGTCGATGACCGGCCTGTACTTGCCCGCTTCGAGCATTTGTTTGAGCCGGTTTAACTGTCCAAGAGTGGTCATGCCTTTGACCGGGCGCGCATCTCGATGCACGTTCAGGTAGACGCCACCCGGTTTCAGGGCTTTGCGTGCCTGATCTTCTGGGAAGCGGGCTACGGCGTCAAACACCACATCATACCGGTCTGCCTGCCAGGTGAAATCATCCCGCGTGTAATCAATCACCCGGCTTGCCCCCAGCGAGCGTATGAGGTCCAGGTTGGCCGTGCTGCATACCCCGGTCACAACGGCGTCGAAGTGGTTGCGTGCCAGTTGGACAGCGCTGGTTCCGACCGCGCCGGAAGCGCCGTAAATAAGGATGGATTGCCCCGCTTTCAGGTTGCCGTGATGCAGGCAGCGAAAGGCTGTTGCCGCACCGCCCCAGGCCGCGGCGGCTTCGCCGAAATCCAGGTTGGATGGTTTGAGAGCCAGTACTCCATTCTGATTAAAACACTTGTATTCGGCATAACCACCGAAATTCGCTTCCATGGTGGACGCGAACACCGCGTCACCGGGTTTGAAGCGGGTGACATTTTTACCGATGGCTTCCACAACACCGGCCAGTTCCATCCCAAGGACGCGCCGCCGGGGTCGGAAAATACCCAGGTACAGGCGGGCGAAGAGCCTTTCCTGCGCGGGGACGTTGAATCCGCGCATGCGGCAGTCGCCGATGGTGACGGTGGTGGCTTTGACCCTGACCAGTACTTCATTTTCGCGTGGGATGGGTTTGGGGAGCTCGGTGAGACGCAAAACGTCGGGTGGACCGTAGTTGTCATATACAACAGCTTTCATGCTGGTTCCTTTCGGGCGGCCGTTTCAATAGTGACATGGATGGTGTATGTATTATTTATATAACGAAACGGGCCTGCGTTTTATTCGGAAGCAGAGGGCTCGATGTCTTCACTGGTTATCCATGATCGAAACGGTGCATAAGGTAACGCCGCCTGCAGGTGACAAAATGTTCAACTCTTGACAATTACGGTGACGGCCGTTTGCTGGATCTGAACGGAGCCGGGGTCGGTCATCAACACGGCTTGCACGTCATACGCGCCTGCCGGGAGGAGAATCTCGGACAACCACTCGAATTCGTGGGCGAACACGCCGCCTGCCTCGATGTTGACCGGGATCTCGCAGATCACAATGCCGCCGGTCTCACCCTGCCTGGTCCCCAGGACTACCAGTTTCATGTTTTTCATGGCGGCGCCATTTTGATTATCGATGTTCACGTGGACCAGTACTGGAGTGGATACGTTGATCTCAGCAGGTGTGACCTGCAGGTTGATCAGCGGTTGACTGAATTCAAAGGCGGCTTTCGTGGCGGCCAGCTGGATATTCTTGTCGTCCACCAGCGCCAGACGCCACTCGTACGATCCTGCGGAGTCGTGGATGTCAGCCTGCCAGGGGATGTCCTGCTCCAGGGTCTGCCCGGCCGGCAGGTTGACCGGCACCTGGTGAATGGAGAACATCGATTCGCCGCTATCTTGCTTCGCGTAGCCAACAAGTAGATTGTAGTTGACCCAATCCGCCTGGCCGGTGTTCTTTGCGTGGATGTGCAGGGACACGGCGCTATAGGGGGAGACGACCGCCGGTTCGCTGGAGATCGCAATCTCCGGCGGGGTGGCGGGTTGGGGTGATGGCAGATTGCAGGCCAGAATTAATGCTGTTAGAGAAAGCAGGATGAAGTGTCTCTTCATGATTGAATCTCCAGTGGTTTGAATTTCCCCGTATGTTGTGGTGAGTGATTATTGGTTTCATTGTAGTACAAATGGGTTTGTGTTACAGGAAAAATGGTACCATTGTAAAATTCAATTACAAAACGACTGAATTAAGAATGGGGAAAAATGACCGGACCCGGCGCGTTGCAGCCTGATAGGGTGTATCACATTTTCAACCGGGGGATAAATGGAGAAGATATATTTCGCGAAGAACGGAACTACATGTATTTCCTTGATCTTTACGTGAAGCATGTTGAACCTGCCGTTGAAACGTACGCGTATTGCCTGCTGAAGAATCACTTCCACTTACTGGTGAAGGTTAGAGGAGAAGGCATGGGTTCTGGTGAAAACCAGACCTTTAGGGTTTCAAAAACCCTAAAGGTCTTAAAACACGATCCATCGACGGCATTCTCGAATTTCTTCAACGCTTATGCCAAAGGATTTAATAAAGCCTACGGACGGACGGGGAGCCTGTTTGAACATCCTTTTCACCGGGTAATGGTGACGGATGACGCGCAATTTACGGCTGTGGTGCGCTACATCCATCAGAACCCGCAGAAGCACGGATTTGTACCCGATTTCAGGGAGTGGCCGTATTCTTCGTATCACTCACTGTTGAGTGATAAACCAACCCGTCTGGAACGGGACGCTGTGCTGGAGTGGTTCGGCGGGCGTGAGGCGTATGAAAGTCTGCATGGCGAATGGGTCAAAGAGGGCAGGGATATGAAATTTGGCGGGCAGGATGATTGATGGATGGATTGATTGCTAAAACCCTAAGGGTCTCAATGACCCTTAGGGTTTATGGTTGTTGGGATTCGTTGGAATGATAATAGTCCGGTGTGAATCATTGAAACGCTGGCTTTGTGGTGTGGTGATCCCTGAAAGACTGGGGCAGGTAATCGACCACACCCTGAACTACCCGCTACCATTACATATTTCCAGAAATTTAAAGAAATGTTAAGAAAAAATAGCAAACTGTACATAAAAAAAGGAAACCAGTAATTTTGATAAATACCCAAATTCTTTTATCAGCTTCGTTCTCGGTTTTTTCAGAACCAATTACCTCTTTTGGGGTTGTTGTCATTTTTTGACTAACTAAAATTATCAATCCAATAATCAACCCCAACAATGCAGGAAAGTTCATAATGGCCGGACCTGGTGACCCAAGGAGAAAGTGAATAACGCTATCAAGTAAGTAGAATATAGTTCCTGTGATTACTGCAGCGAGATTTTTCTTATAACCAAAATACCCAAAACAGAAATACTGAATAGAAAAAAGAAAAGAGAGAAATCCCCCAATTATTGGCACTATATTAATCGAAAACACTTGAA
The DNA here is from genome assembly GCA_964424035.1 of uncultured Leptolinea sp. Classification (GTDB taxonomy): domain Bacteria; phylum Chloroflexota; class Anaerolineae; order Anaerolineales; family Anaerolineaceae; genus Leptolinea. Next base: position 1,335 of record CAYRHB010000078.1, on the reverse strand, counting down.
TAGGTAAAGACTCGGACGATATAAGAATAATGATTTGATTTGTGATAATTGAAAATGGTAAAAAGGATTGTTTGGAAAAAATCGTCATTTCCAATGCCAGAAGAGATAAAGCTCCAATAACGTAAAACCAAGCAATTGATAACCGGAAAATTTTTTCAGAGCAACCCGTATTTTTTTTGTGCAATTCTTCATGCGATGATGGCGTGAGAGTTGTCAATTTTATCCCCACCCTTGTGATATTTGTTTATCAACCCGATTTATTCTACCTTACATTTTCATATGTCTTTTCAAAAAAAATAAATATTTAAGATCGATAAATTATGTGGAGAGGTCGAGTAGTAGCTGCAGGGAGAAAACGCGCTTGAACGTATCACCAGTGATAAAACGGGTAGAGCGGAATCGCCTGCTTGCCCCTGTTCTACAGGGGATATCCCACCACAACCTCATTCTCCTTATCCTTAACCAATCGCAGCCTATTTACATTTCCACGCCAATCAGCAGAAGAAATTCCACCCTGTGATTATTTAGCAAGGATGTCTGTAACTCCGGCGATGCCGTGCGGTCAAAATCGACCACATATACGTACTACCTACCTCTTTGGAAATAATAATGGATTGTCTCTTATTTTAATATTTAATTTTGCACAGAGGCGTGCCTTAACATCATGTGAAACGTTATAAATTTGCAGATAGTACCAAATTGTATGCCGAAGTATCATCGAGCCAAAACTACTTTTATAAAAAACTTTTGAAAGTGAATTTATCAACTCAAATGGGATATCATTCTCACTCTCAAGTTTTATCATCAAATCGATAGCAGAATAAGAAGGGTTGTCACCAAATTTTGTTCTGATTTCTCTATAAGTTATTGAAAAATCTTTCTGGCCGACGGAATTGGCAATATGGCTCATGAATGAATATGTAAGACTTTCCATTAGACTAAAGATAAAAACACCAATACATTGTGCTAGTTTAC
>CAYRHB010000078.1:0-350 GCA_964424035.1 uncultured Leptolinea sp. | reverse complement strand
GTTTACTTTTGTCCCATTTTGGATTTTGATACTTGAGGATTTCAGCAACTTTTTCAATCATAGTTTCGGAATTTTTATCGATAACTTCAAAACAATAATATAGAACTCGTAAACCAAGTGCATAACATTCTTTTACGATTTCAAATTTTTGTTCTCCTTCCCAAGAGCCCGGGAAATTTTTTAATAATTGTCCAAGAATTTGAATATTTTTAAAAGCAACGTTAACTTGAAGGAATTGGTCGAGATCAAAAACAGATATCTCAAAATCAATTTCATTTTCATTTATTAAATCAGTATCAGTTATTCCTTGAATGTGATCTACATCAACTATGTTTTGTAATTCTTCTTCT
>CAYRHB010000077.1:0-18482 GCA_964424035.1 uncultured Leptolinea sp. | reverse complement strand
GTGTGCCCTCGGCAGAATTCGAATCTGCAACCTTTTGCTCCGCAAGCAAACGCTCTGTCCAATTGCGCTACGAGGGCATCAATTCTCGCGTTCTTTCAACGCGCAGCCTAAATATACCAAGTGGAAGGAGAAACGTCAAGGAATCCCCCGCCGGTTTTAGAAAAAGACTTCTTTAGAATTAATCTTCATCCAGCATATGAACCAGAAAATCTGCATCTTCTGTATCCTGCGGACGTCCGGTGAGCCGTTTGCTGGTGATCAGGCTTTCAATATCAATAAAATACACAGGGTCGCTGCCTTCCAAACGTTCAACCCTTCTCGAAAAAGCCCTGTCGAATTTCAAACCATCCATTTCTGTTACAAATACCACCCTGGCGGGCGGGTATCCGAGTTGGATGGCAGTGTCTGGCTCTGTAAAATCGGATGGCTTAAGACCCAATGAATGAAATCCAAATTTATCCAGGGTGGAAATTACCTTCCTGGCGTTCTTCAAGGTGGGATTGACCCAAATATCCAGATCTCTCGTGAATCGTGGATGCCCGTGGGCTGCTACGGCGTACCCCCCGACGATCAGATACTCAACCTTTTCGTCGTTTAGTAATCTTAACAACTCCAAGAAGTCTGGTTGGAACATTATCCCTGCCCGCGTAATGCAACTGCCGGAGATTTTCCAATTCGATCATGCGGTCTTCGTAAGATCTGTTCTTCCAGATTGCCCATTCAGCGGGGCTTTCTTCCATTTCCTGGATACCAGATCGGACATCAATGAATGGCATGGTCGTATTATAACAACAATTCTCGAACATACTGCGCACCTATGCCTTTCAGAATATACCTGAAAGGTTAGTGTGCAAGTATTGCGCCAACCGGAGATTCCGGGTTTAGGTAATCACCCAGTTGCGCATAAGGTACGAGAATTTCCTGCGGTCCGGCAGCATAGGGTACCACCTGGTACGGATCAAAACTTAAACGAATACCGCGCGGTGTCAGATTCCAGTTGGAAAAATTTTCTTTTTTCGGTAAAAGTCCTTCTTCAAACAGCAGGAAATCCAACGTTTCCAGTTTCTTTTTACAATACCCGGATAAGAAAGTCAAAGCTTTTTCATTATCCGTGAAAAGGTCATCGAACTGTATTTCTCTTCCGGCCTTCAGGTCGTAATTGACCACCCTGAAATAGTGTCCCGGATGGGCTGCTCCCGCGTAATAGAAATCCATATGATAACGAATACTGACCAGTTCAGCGGACAGATACGAAACATCGTACCCGATCCACATGAAACTCCGGTAACTCGCCATCTCATCCGGAACATCCCGGCTTTCCAAATCTGTTTTAAAGGGTTGGATCGCTTCATCCGCCACTGCCCGTACACGCCCGTTATACTCGGTCATTTCCGGTTCCCGAATTAACGGTATCTGGGCTCGGATCTCATAGAAAGGATCCTCACTGTATTCCACCATTATGTCTGACTCAATGGTTACACCATTTTCAGTAACACTCATATCGGCTTCAAACAGAAGCAATTCATCCTCAAGAATAAAACCCAGGGAGTTGTAATCCACAAGAGCAACATAAGCGGGTTCAAAGTTTTCACAACCGGTTTCAAGTACCGTAAATTTTTCGGTGAAGAATCCATTCCGGTCATCCGGACGTTCATACCCCTGAAAGAACTCGTCAGGAGTAACCTGCTTAATGGAATATTCCGGATCATGGCATACCATGCCGGCGACTGAGAATGCTTCTGCGTCTATCTGCATCTGCATTCCGGTATATTGCCCAACCGGCTCACCGCCCATTAATGGGATCGTGTGATAATTCAACCAGCTCCCCAAAAAACCTTTCAGTATTTTCCTTGTATCCAGAGATATCTGTGTGGGTGTAACCGTAATATCAGGTACAGGAGAGACTCCAGGAAAGACGTTTTTAGTTATTGAATTCTGTTGACTTTCGGGTAATCCGTGATCCGGAAAGACCAGAAAACCTTGAAGCAGCAGAAAAACCATTATCAGCAGAACGATGGGAGCCAACCGGTATTGTTTGACCATTCTCTTGGAATCTTTCTTTAGTTTGCCGGTTCAAGTGACACGATGCTGCCAAATCCATTCACAGTGATCTCCCATCGGGATCCGGGTTGAGCCTGCCGGAAGAGATTGTAATCAGAGGTTTCATACGTGTAAGTCTCTCCATTGGCATTGAGGCGCAGAACATAATTCTCCGAGCGGCTGCCTTCCCGCTGGTGGGAGTCCAGGTTAACAGCCGGCCATTGGGCATTTGTACTGGAACCCTCCGCTCTCAAGCTTTCACCGGTGTGCCACTCATCGAGAGTGTATTCGCAATAATCATCATAGATCTCATACTGGCAATCTTGAACAACTTCAGCAACACCATTACCTCTGTCGACGGTGTATGGCTCACCGCAAACTTCGACAGAATTTGCCGTGGGGGAGTCGGAATATCCCCGGCTGCGTTCCGAGCAATCGCCGATTACACCATCGTACGGGATTTCATCCTTCCAATCCTCTTTCTGGACCGGGCCAAATTCTTCCACCTGGATGACACGTTCCCAGTTGGCCGATGCCAGGCTGGCAACCATGTCCGTCTTTTTTGCGCCTGTGGAAATCAGGGAGAAGATGCCAATAATTGCCAGCAAACCGGCAATTCCCAGGGCGATCAGGCATCCCAGGGGTAAGCCTTTCTTCGGAACTGTCGCAGTTTTTTCGACAGTGTGAAGCGGCCCGCCACAACCGGAACAGATTTGAGCATTGGCCGGATTTTCGGCATTGCAATGCGGACATTTGATCGTTGTGGTAGTACCCGCCTTGAAATCACCGACAACCTTGCCTGCCTGCCGTTTCATCCCTTCCTTCAGATCGCCGCCACATTGCGAGCAGATCACAGCATCCGCCGGGTTTCGAGCCCCGCAAAATCCACAATGGATATCAGGGCCTTTCTTGGCCTGTTCAAGCTTCGTCCCATCCTGAATGAGTGCCTGATCGGCTTTGGATTGGAACTCCACATCAGCCGGTTGTGGTGAGCCACAACCCTGGCAAGTCTTGGTCAAACCCGGATTGCGGGTTTTACAATTGGGGCAGGTCCATTCGAGCTCAACGTAACCGAGTTCTTTGCGCGCCATTAGAGTCCTCCTGGAAAATTTCGGAAGCGTGTCATAATTATTATACGTAGGTTGGAAAATCACCGCTTAAATTCACGGCTCAGCGGTGATCTTTCCCAGAATGAATCGATCCCCGCCCACTTCGCGTTGAAACACCTCTGCCAGAATGGGATTGTCCTGGATGCGCATATTCGTATCCATTACCGGGTCATCATTATTCGGCCAGCCTTCATTCCACCATGAAAAACCCACCAGCCGGGAACGGGGAAGTGCGGCTGCGGTTTTCATCGCTTTAAAAGCCCGGTCTGTCCAATCCGCAGGATCCGATTTCGGATGGTATCCGGTCATCCCGAATTCCGCCACAATGATGGGTTTTCCGGGCGCCATTTCCGTCAGGCGATTGTAGGTGGAATCAAATGCCATCCCAAAATCCGGCCATTCATCATCGAACGGCGACTGGGCTCCATAGATGCTCATTGCCAGCCAATCAATATAGTCATCCCCCGGATAGTAATTCTCAAAATGGTTCCAGGTTTCCTGTGGATAATCCTCTGCATTAACGTGAAACACCCAGGTGATGTTTCCCGCGCCTTCCACCCTGCACACATCGATCAGGTACCGGTATGTGTCCCTGAACCTTTCGGGGCCATCCGGTTCATCGCTTATCCCGTAACTGCCCCGCTTTCCGCCCCCATTCCAAACCCCATTCCAGGAAAACCATTGGCCATTGACTTCCGTTCCATATTCCACCAGGAGAGGGTAATCTAGGGCGGCTGCGGATCTGCACCACGCTCGAAGGTCCCGGTCAAATTTGCCCTCGAGTATGGCATTCAAGGTGAACACCTTTTCCGCCTTATGCTGGGCTTCACTGCTGCGCAGTATTAAGCGTATATAGGGGATTGATCCTCGTTCATGGATCCAGTTTACAGTCTCCTGAGGAAAAGCCCGGTCAGTGAACCAGTTGTGGGAAAAGTAAACCCAGGCTGCCGTTTTCCCTGCAGACAGCTCGTATGCTTCCAGGTCAAATGTAGAGATCTCGTCTTCTGCTCCGTCAAACCGCCCCGGGAAAACACCATGATACAAACTGCCTGCCGGGGGAAGTGGAATGGTGTATGCCGACCTGTCGAATTCCGGTGTAATGGTCGGCACTCTTTCCCCTCCGGGGGGTTCGGGAGTCTGAAAGGTAAATGAACTTACCGCAAGTGCAATAATCAAAAGAAGAAAAACTCGGAATTTTGACACGGATCAATCCCCTTTGAACCAGATTAACCGGACCAACCACCAGATTATACAGGCCCAGAGGACGATGATCAACAAGGCGAACCACCAGCCGGAGATCCCGGTTTCTTCCGGTTGTTCGTCCACTTTCAGCCGGGCTTCAGTAAAAATCTGCGGTGGTACCAATTTAACCGCCAGCGCGATCCCCAGCGGAATGAGGATCAGATCGTCCAGATAGCCCAATACCGGAATGAAGTCGGGAATGATATCGATGGGACTGAGTGAATGGGCGATCACAAGAAAAATAACCGCCTTCGCATACCAGGGCGTGCGCGGATCACGGTAGACCACCCCCAGCACAACCAACTCCCGTTTGAGTCTCCTGGCGGTCTCTTTGACCCTATCCAGAATGGTCATCGGCTTTCTCCAAAATGGATGTGTTCTCTCCGTCCGAGAATACCTCCAACCACCCGCCGTCCGGCACATTGAACCGGTTCTCCTCTTGTGTTGATACGGGTTCAGCCGATAATAACGCATTGGTATTCGAGTTGCCGGTCAGATCACCTGTATGATCCAGAACGACTACATTAAAGGTTTCATCTTCAATAGAATCAAGATCAGTCACTGCCGGAGTGCCGTACTGAATGGCATAACGGGTATTTCCCCAGATAAAAACCAGGGATGTCCCTTCCTCATCAACGAGGCCGGTTTCCAGAATCGCACCGCGTCCCAGGTCATATTGCCTCCCCGGTACCAGAAGCTGACTTGCTTCACGGTAATCTGTCAGCTCATTATCCAGGTTGGATTGAACCCTTTTTCCACCAGCCTTTGAGTTCATCAGTACTAATTTTGGATTGAAACGCCCGACTGTAGAGGATAATCCATTTACCGTGGTGGCAGATGGATTTGGTAGGATGAGGGCATCCAATCGTTTGCCGGAAACCGGCAGCCGCCGGTCAGCAAAGGCAATCAGGTCCTTGTCTCCCGGCCGGTTGGTGATGAGCAGATGTTGTCCACCGGGGGTGGTAATGAAGGTTGACAGGTCATTCCCCTGCCGGAAGACATCAATATGTAAATTTCCATCCGAACTGAGCAGGTACAAATTGACTACCACACCAAGAATACTTCCCAATACCAGAAAGGCTATGGGTAGGGTATACCTGCGGAAATTATTAGCCCACTTCTTTCGTAAAAAATAGGCCAACAGTAATCCGGCACCCAGCAAACCCGCCTGCCACCAATCAAGGTGCAGGTTAATCAGACCCAAATCCGCCACCCGCGAAAACAGATCCACCATCCGGGTGGTATAGGCCAGCAACAACCAGGCTCCCAATCCAATGATCCGGCCAAGAGGAAGGTAGATCATGCCGGCAACTGCCGCGGCCATTCCCAGCATCATAGCTGGGGGTTGGGCTGGAAGCACAAAGGGATTTACCAGCAATCCGATCAACGGGTATTGCTCAAAATGGTACAGCAGGAACGGGAGGGTTGCGATTTGCGCCGCCAGTGTGACCAACACAGATTCTCCCAATCCTGCCAGCAACCGGTTGATCTCCACCGGTCTGTCAGGTCCGGAAGTTTGTGCGAGAAAACGGTCATTCAAAGGACCGCCGATCAACAAAATGCCGGCTGTGGCGGCCACTGAAAGTTGGAATCCGATATCGCGTAAGATAAGCGGATTGATCACAATCATCAGTACAGAAGCCAGTCCCAGGCTGTTCACCGCTGTTCGCGTACGGCCGATGGACCGCCCGACAATGGCCAGACCGCCCATAATCGCCGCCCGGACAACCGACGGACTGGCTCCCGCCATCAATGTATAGCCTGTCAATAGAATCACCGCCGCGCCAACGGACCACATGCGAGGGAATAACCGGTTGGTCAACGCGAGGATCAATCCGCTCAACAGGGTGATATTGAACCCTGAAATAGCCACCAGGTGGGAAGTCCCTGTTGATTTGAATGCCTTCTGAATGTCATCAGGGATGGTCTCATCACGCCCGACCAGCATCCCGGCGAGAAATCCGGCTTCGGGCTGCGGAATGATATCTTCCACAGTTTCCGCGATACGGTCCCGCAACCGGTAAATAACCGACATCAACGGACTGCCTGTTTTTCCTTTTAATTGCACCACCCGCGGATAAGAGAGATAGGAAAACACTCCCCGGTTCTCCAGGTACTGCTTGTATGAAAAATCATCCCGTTCCGGTGGGATTTCAAGATCGCCCATCACAGCCAGGCGGTCACCGTATTCATAGGGCGAACCGGCCGGTAATAGGACCATGGCTTCTCCGGAAACAGGGATGAAAGTGGATCCATCTATGGCTACATCCCTGGCTTTGATGGTCAGCATAGTGCTTTTATCATGTTCTTCTGCGGGTTGGGAAGCCATCCCCCGGATGATCACATCCGGAGAGCCGTTGTAATATCCAAGCTGGTCTGAATTAAAATCCGGCTTTCCAGTTTCTCCCCGGACCATTCCCAGGAGAAATGCTGCGGCAAGCAGAAGCAATGGTAAAGGAATCCGTTTGCGTGCCGCCTTATAGATAGGAAATCCACCGCATATCCGTGATTCAAGGATGGCAAATCCGAATACCACTCCTGAGGATACGGCCGCAAGCAATCCGTTAATCGGAATATTCAGTGCTAGTACCGTACCGGCGATGAAAGCGATGGAGATCCAGAGCAGCGGCATGGGTACAGACAGCCTTCCTACAAATGTCTCTTGAGACCCGGGATCAGCATGGGAGTTCGCATCCGGTATGCCCGGTATTCATCACCGAATTCCTCCACCAGTCGCTTTTCTTCCGCCATCCCACCCAGAATAAAGTACAGGGTAAAACCCAGGCGGAGTGCCAACCCATTCCAGGTTAGCTGCGGCGCAGCCCACAGGAAGATGAGCGCACCGGTGTAGATTGGATGACGCACAAAGCGGTATAAGCCGCCGGTCTGCAGATAATTCTCCGGCGGGGTATCATCCACCTGCCGTAACTGGGATATACCTGCCAGATACCACAGGCCGGTCTGCCGTGCCGCGACAAAGGCCACCCCGGCCCCCAACAACTGGATGATCACCACTAATCCCTCCAGGGGTGACGGCAAGGCATAGATGAGCCTGTCCGGAAGAATGATCGCCAGTGCAAGCAGCGGCAGCAGGGTGATAAACGCGAAAACGTTGTACACCATACGGTACCAGCGCATTCCTTCCCTGTCCCACAAGGACTCGACCAATTGTTTAGCCTGCCGGGTTGCCAGAAGGGAATGAACCAAGCCGTAAACACCGGTTCCCAGTATTATAAAGAACATGTTGCTAAGTATTTGTCCGATAGTCATACGTGATGTGATTCTACTCTATCATCACTCTGTCCTTTTACACAGTGTTGACGAACATTTTTCTGAATACTATACTAAATAAGTGCCTGTAAAAACCCGGAAACCGGGGATCATATTCTGTTTGATTAAATGGGAGAAAATATGGGCAAACAGTACAATGGAATGGAGTTTTTTAAAATGATGGCTGCCAATGAAAAAGCAGTCGCAGCGTTATACCGTCAATTCGCGGGGAACGCAAAACTCGGTGGACAGTTCTTTGAAAAACTGGCTAAAGATGAAGACCGCCATTACGACATTTACACGGCTCTACTTAATAAACACACAAACGACAAAGGTCTGTCTGTTGAGGTAAGTGATGAAGAAGAAAAATACCTCAATTTGTTAATCGAGAACAATATGCTGAAAAACGCGGACGAAATGCTGGCTAAAGCCGCGAAATTGACCGAGAAAGATGAATTCTTTGACCTGGCGGAACGCGCCGAACGGGATTCGGTAATGTTCGTGGAAGAGTTGATCACTCTTTTCCCGAATCTGCAACCCGATGACTTTCGCATCGTTCTCAAGGAAGAAAAGGATCATCTAGCCCAGGTTTTGAGCCGGCGAGTAGAGAGCAAACTCACTTCGCTTCGATTGTAGCGTTTTCTTTTTTTGAAATCAAAAAAGGCTGGAATTATGACAAATCCAGCCTATTTTTCTTAATAAAACTCATTCCACGGAGAATTCCAACTCTCTATCCAATTCATCATTCAAGTACAACATCACCTTATACTTGCTCACCGGCCAAAACCCATTATTGGTAGCCGAGAAAGTGATGGGACTGTCGCCGGTTTCCAGTTCCTTTTCCACAAACTGTTCTTCTGTACCATCTTCATGGATGATATACCAGACTGCCTTGACCTTTGTTGAATCGGGGGCGTTCGCCAGTTCAACAATACACAGGAAAGGTTGGTCCTGTGCATAAACAGATGTTTTTTGTCCGGATGTCTCATCGGCAACGAGGTAGGCATCTTTGATCTTTGCCGTACTTGCACTGAATTCACATGCCAGAGCGGATAATGCCAGCACGATCAGGCCAGGTAAAATCATCCAGTTCCTTTTGTTCATCTGCCTCACTCCTCAAATCATCAAAATGTGATATTACAGATATACTATATCTACTATAAGCTGGATGTCAATACCCGGATTCGGTTTAAATTTCTTTGCTCTTTAACCTGGTGTGGTTAAAGGGTAAGAGAATTTGTATTTCCGACATCTCAATTACAACATTATTGTGGGTCACTTCTAGAATCTACTCAATGTCCACCCGAGTTAAAAAACAAACTCGCAAGAGGATTTTCTTTAGAGTTCCAAACATCTATTAATCCACAATATGCATGTTTGAATAATAAAATATCATTACCAACTTTCCAAGCATATTGCGAGGCTGTCCCGAAAACATTCGGGACAGCCTCATTCATACTACCTACCAATAATGTATTTCCACCAATAAAAGGGAAAGGAGATTTCGAAATTAGTCACTCAATCATTCAACATTACGGTGACGGGGTTTCATCTCCGCTTCCGACACATTTAGCTCCTCCATTAGCATCATGGTTATTATGTCAAACAGAACGAACAAGGTTTGTTCAAACAGATTGCCCATCGGTTGTTGGGAAGGAATGACATCATCTGATCCTTTATAAACATGTGCTGGCAACCATAAAACAGTATCAGCCAGAGATGTTGTTTTTCCTTTTCGGCTGCCAGTCACAACGGCGATCTTGACTCCAGATAATTTCGCCTGTTCCGCTACATAATGAATGTGGCCGATTTCCCCGGAACCGGAGGTAAAGATAAATAGATCACCCGGCTCCAGGCCCGGAGTGGTATCATCCCACACCCAGTGAGTTTCCTTGCCCAGGTGCATCAGGCGCATGGCAAAACCCCGGGTTGCCAATCCCTCGCGTCCCACACCCATCAGAAACACCCGTTTCGCACTGATGACCAGATCCATGAAAGCCCTTACCTGGTCCAGGTCGACTTTTTGATATACCAGTTGGTGTTCTTTGATGATTGATTCATATAAAGATTGATATTTCATTTTGCCTCCTCCATTTGAGGAAGTTTGTTCTTTATGCTGAATTTTGACCGGGATTGGTATTTATCAAGGAAATAATTGACAACCATGATCAAGAGCAGTAAGAAACCAAAGATCATCCTTCGGGCATACGGTGAAAAAGCGAAAAGCGTGAATGCGCTTTGAAGCATTTGAAGAATGAGGATACCGATAATCACATTGGTCACACGACCACGGCCACCATTGGGATTTATTCCACCAAGAACAGCCACCAGGATTGCCTGTAGCAGGTATGAATCCCCATAGTTATATTTTGCCGAATTCACACGCGATGTCATAATGATGGCCGCAATACCAGCCAGAAATCCGGCAAGTGCATATGTTTTAATGATCAGTCTTTCATTCTTAATTCCAGAGAACAAAGAAGCTATACGATTCTCACCATACAGGTACACACTCTGTCCAAATGGAGTTCTTATCATTACGAACGCGACAATGGCGAATGCCACGGCAAAAATGTAGAAGACCAGTGGAATACCTAAAGGTGCAGATACGCCCAGCGAAAGATAAAGGTCAGGAAATCCCACAACCCCCTTTCCTTCTGTAATGGCTGTACTGATCCCGTTGTAAAAGATCATTGTTCCCAATGTTGCCAGAATGGGTGGAACCGATAATTTACTGATCAAAACACCATTAAAAAGTCCGCCGATCGTTGCAGATAAAAGCGCAACGATAATGGCAATGGTCACCAGTACAAATTCATTAATGCCGGCATCAGGCCCAAATACTGCACCGGTCAACACATATCCGGCTAAAATCCCTGCGAGATTGGCATTGGCAACAACGGAAAGGTCAATCCCACCGGTTATCATGGCTATAGACATTGCCAGAGCCAGGAACGCAAATTCCGGGATTTGATACCCCATTGATTGCAGGTTGTCAAAAGAGAAGAATTTTCCTTTTGTCAGAACACCAAACAAGACCAGAAGAATAACAAATAATCCCAATAAGACGGCCAGTGTTGAATCTTTCCGGAATAAATTCACAATTTTTGATTTCATTATTCCCTCTTAATCCGTGAAGGTTAGGTTTCGGCGGCTGCGCAGGCGCGACGTATAAGAAGTCAACCCGACACTCAAAAGCAGAACCGCGCCAGTAAAGAAACCATTCCAGGAGGACGTTATACCCAGGAAAACCAGGGTGGAATTCAACAATCGCACGATAATCACACCCAAAAGGGTTCCAAGGATTTTCCCTTCACCTCCGGTCAACTTGGCGCCGCCAATAACAACTGCTGCAATGTATGTCAATTCGGTTCCGTAAAGTGCAACTGCATATACAGAATTGACTTCAGCGACAAAAATGATTCCCATAATCCCTGCCAGTAAACCCACATAGGAATAAACAAACAGGCGAATCTGGAAAATATTGAAACCGGAACGTTTTGCCGCTTCCACGGAATTCCCAAGTGCAACAATGGCACGTCCGAGCATTGTTTTATATAGAATGAACCAGGTTACAACCACAATGATGACGACAGGAACAATGAAAACGGATAGGCCGTATGTATTCCCGGTTTCTCCCACCATTTCAACCAGTCTGAATCCGCCGAAGGCTGTCAGGGAATCTGGCATCATTCCAACCGTAATTGTTTTTGTTCCAATGAATGTTGTCATTATGCCGGAAAACAGACTGGATGTACCAAGGGTGGCGATCATTGTCGGCAGGTTGAAGTAATGGATCACCAGCGCATTGACCGCACCCAGGGTGATACCAATAAAAGCGGATACAACAAAAGCAAACGCGAGGTTGTCAATACCACTGGCAATCATCAATCTCGCTGCTGAATAACCACCAAACATGGCAATCGCCGTGAAAGAGAGGTCAATACCGCCCGAAAGCAGCACAACCAGAATACCCATAGCCAGAATGATCATTCCGGAACTTCCCCGCAGAACATCCAGGAAGTTCTCAAGAGTAAAGAAACCGCTATTTTGAGTAGTAACAACAATGGAATAGATGAGGATGATCCCGATTAAATACCATTCGTTTTGGTTTATATATTTCCCAATTCGCTTCATGCCACAGCCTCCATATCAATGTTCGCTGGTTGCGTTTCACTTTCACTTCCACTCATCATTGCCTGCAACCGAGTGGCTGAATCGGGCTGTTCCAATTCTTCATTCGAAAGGATTCCAACAACTTTATTGGAACGCATGACCATGACCGAATTACAGTTGGCCAGTAATTCTGGCAGCTCATCCGAGATCAGAATAACGGCCATGCCATGAGCGGCAAAATCTTGAATTTGCTCATAGATATCCACTTTTGACGCAATATCAACGCCAACCGTTGGACCATTGAGAATAAGGACATTGGGATCAGTTTGTATCCATCGGGCAATAACAGTCTTCTGCTGGTTTCCACCGGACAAATTCTGAACACTGGTTTCAACATTGGGCGTGCGAATGTGAAGCCGCTTAACTAAATTTCCCGCGTTTTCATCTTCTTTTGTCTGATCCAGTAAACCCGAGCGCTTTGTCACATCTTTTAATGATGCCGCAGAGATATTCTCTGCAATGCTATGTGTGGGAAATAACGCCTGTGTGTATCGATCTTCCGGCAGGAGGCTTAACCCGCTAATAATCGCATCCGGTGGAGAACCGATGGACGTTGTCTGTCCATCTATCAGGATCTTCCCGGCTTTCGGTGGGTTCAATCCGAACAAAGATAATGCCAGTTCTTCACGGCCTGACCCGCGAAGCCCAGTAATTCCCATAATGTCACCGGATCGGAGAGAAATATTCACATTTTCATAATGCCCTGGCCGTGATAAACCACAAACCTCAAATAGCGTGGTATCATCCTTTTGGTTCCTTGCATATCGTGGATATTCCACTTTCCGGCCTGTCATATGATTGATTAACGAATTGTAAGAAAGTTCCTTGCTATTAAAATCACCCACTTTTCTCCCATCCCGAAAAATGGTGATCGTATCGGCAACTTCAAAGACTTCATTTAACTTATGGCTGATAAAGACTACAGACAAACCTTTCTGTTTCAGTTCAAGGACGATCTTTAATAATCTTTCCACTTCGATGTTTGTTAGAGCGGTTGTTGGCTCATCCATGAACAACAACTTAGCATCCAGGCTTAAAGCTCTGCAAATGGCAACCAATTGCCGGTTGGCCATCGAGATTTCATCAATATTTAAATCTAGATCGATATTCTCACCAATTCTTGCCAGTTGTTCTTCAGCCGTTTTTCGTATCTCTGCTTGATTTACGAACCTTTTTCCAAGCGCCACCATCTTGTTCATTGAAATATTTTCCGCTACAGACATATGCGGAAACAGGGAAAGGTCCTGATATATAACCTGTACACCTTCACGGATGGCATCGATCGGGTCAAGCTCTTTGTAATTCCTGCCATTCAGGATTATCTCTCCGGCATCCGGGGTGATTACACCTGACATTAATTTGACGAAAGTGGATTTTCCCGAACCATTCTCGCCTACCAGGCAGTGGATCTCACCAGCCTGAATACGCATACTGACATCATCAAGAGCATGGACTCCGCCAAAACTTTTTGAAATATTCTTTGCTTCTAATATGTTTTCAGGCATAGCTAATCTATTCCTCCGGCATATATAAATCCGATGCTGTCTTTTTCAGACAGCATCGGATCCGTACAGTTTTGTAATTAGAAATCGTAGTTGTCGACTGTGTCTTTTTTGAGGATCAACGGAGCGTTGCCAAAGATGATCTTGTCTTCAACTTTAACTGACTCATAACCGGGTTTTTCGAAGCTCATACCATCTTCGATCTTTTCACCTTTGAGAATCTTATAGGCAATGTAGGCTGTCACATAACCAGCATCAGCGGGACGCCAGCATTGTGCTTGCTGAATGAAGCCGGCTTTGATATATTCACCGGCCATTGAAGGCAGGCTCAAACCGACGACTTTAATATTCTTGTTATTCTTTTCCTTCATCACCAGGCCTTCCATGGTGGTGGAGGAAGCGGAGTTACCAAACATACCTTTAAGATCGGGGTAGGTCTTCAGGATTTCCTGAACTTTGGCATAGGCAGCTTTTTCATCATTGTTATCTTCGTAAGGCTGCTTGGAAACGAATTCCATCTTTGGATAGTTTTCCTTCAGGTATTCCTGCATGGCATTGAACCACTGCATGTGGGTTTCCATGGTGAGGGCACCAACAAAACCGGTGTATTTCCCTTCGCCAGCCATGGCTTCAGCCAGTGCTTTGCCCATAACGACACCGAAGTCTTCATTCTTGAAAGCTTCCATATCGTAATCTACGATCGGGGCAAGAGCCTGAGCTTCATGCGTTACCACGACAATCCCTTTTTCCTTTGCTTTTTTCAGCACAGGTTCCATGGATTTTGGATCGTTGGGAACCACAAGAATGGCATCGACACCCTTGGCGATTAGGTCTTCCACCATCTGGGCTTGCTTGGCCGGATCACCGGTATCAGGAGCGATCTGATAGGCATTGACTTTGAAATCTTTACCAAATTCCTCTACGCCAACGCGCATGTCATCAAACCAGGAGACACCTTCCATTTTGGCGACCATAACAATTTCGAGTTCATCATCTGCTTTAGCCGCTGTTGCTGCGGGTGCAAAACCCATCACAGAAAGTGCCATAAATGCAACCATTAGAACTAAAAGTAAACGTTTCATTCTTTTCCTCTCAATAATCTAATAATAGTCAGGGGGTTCCAACTTATATCTATAGCAAACATTGATAAACTTCGAGGCAAACAATAGGTCATGCGTTTTCTGCCTGATTCACCACCTTCTTTCGATTATTAATTTGTGAAAATAAATGTGGAAATGTTTACACACATTATAGCCATATATTTTCAGATTTCAATGTACATGCGCTAAATAAATGGCTGACATATGTCACTTTGATCTATTATTATGTCACATATTGTTAAATATCTCCCAAAACATGAATATAATGAACCTATCAATCTGGAAACGCTTTCATGTTTCATTTTGTTATAATTTCCTATAGCAATAAAGACAGATCAAGGTCTGTGCAGCTGAATTCTCCGGGAGCAGTTGATTGGGAAAAAAAGAGCTGATTTCGACCAGGCATGCAACAATTAAAGAAGTAGCCGAAGCGGCAGGGGTTTCGCTGGCAACTGTTTCACGTGTTCTATCTGGCCACGGGTACTCCAGCGAAGCCAGTCGGGAACGCGTACTCCAGGCTGCCCGTGATCTCAATTTCACTCCCAATGATATGGCCCGCAGCCTGAATTTGCAACGCACCGATTCGGTCGGGTTGGTGATCAAGAACATTGTTAACCCATATTACAGTTACCTGGCTAACGGGGTTCTGGACCGCGTGCATCAACTGGGTTATCACGTTATTGTCTGCGCGACCGATGAGAATGAACAACTGGAAAAAGAACATATTGAAATGCTCATGCGGCAACGCGCCGCCGGCATCATCGCTGTTCCAACCTGTCAAAACATCGATACATGGCGGGCTGCGATCGATATGCAATTGAAGGTGATTTTCATTGACCGGCAAATCCCTGAACTTTCCGATGTAGATACCATCCTGGTGGATTACATCCGGGGAGCACATAAAGTGATGAGCTATCTCATCTCCCTTGGACATACGCGGATCGGTATTATTACCGGCCCCATCACTTCATCCTACAATGCAGACCGGTTCACCGGATATTTAAACGCGTTGCGGGAAGCAGGAATTGAGTCGGATCCTGGCCTCCAGTATCACACGATAACTAAAGAGGATGACGGGAATAGCGCTGTACAGGCACTTTTATCCTTACCCAAACCTCCAACAGCAATTTTTGCTGCAAATAACTTCATTGCCAATGGAACCATTCTGGCGCTCCGTGAACGGAAAATGCGAGTTCCTGAAGATATATCGCTGGTGATATTTGATGACGCCCCCTGGGCATTGATAAACAATCCACCCATTACGGCGGTCTCCCAGCCCATGGCTGCCATTGGACATTTAGCTATGGAATTACTGGATAAAATGCTCAACCAGAGCCAACAAAAGTCGGAGATTCCCCACCAGAAGATCATTATTGCTCCCGAGTTGATTATTCGCTCAAGCTGTTCCAGCCCGATTTTGAAGAGGTAAATTTATTTATGAACAGCTTTGTCGGATCAGGTCCTTCAATCTCCCTTCCTATTTCCGAATTTCGGGCTTTTTATTGCATGGTCTCTGACCCGTCTTTAAGAACCTGGAAAAATGTATATAATAACTTTCAATCCGTGTTTGCTAGCTTTCCATGCATGAATAAGATACCAGGGTTGTCTTATAGGTCGGCAAAGAAAACTCGGTCTTGTCTATTGTTAGAATTTGAGTGGTATATGGTCCAGAAAATTTTTCACAGATCGGTTTTTCGACATAGGTCAGGAGAGAACAAGCCCAACCTAAACTCCTTCGAATCCCATCGATTGAGTGATAATTTTCGATCACCCAGAATGTTTACTTAAATTGGAATGTCAGATTTATGTTCATGAATCCTTACAGTACCCTCTTTTTACAGTTTCTGACAACTGGATCATTGTCAGTTTTGTTATTACAGGTATGGATTTCACCTGTGGTGTTTCCCTTGTTTAGAGGTGAATGGTGAAAAGAAATTTAAGGCAACCAGAACATCCCATTCAAAAGCAGAGGGAAGGAAATTGACGATGAAAAAGATTATCAATGACCCCAAGAACATGCTTTCAGAGATGATGGAGGGTTATCTGGGTGTTTATGGAGACCTTGTAAAACAGGTGGAAAATTACACTTCCCTCATCCGTCGGGATCTCGAACCGGGGAAGGTTGGATTGCTGATCGGGGGTGGCAGTGGACACGAACCTTTCTTCCTTGACTATTTAGGGCCGGGATATGCGGATGGAGTTGCCCAGGGAAATATCTTCGCTTCACCATCACCAGACAATGTGCTGGCCGTTACCAAGGCTATCGACCGTGGCAAGGGCGTAATCTATGTGTTTGGCAATCATTCCGGTGACGTTCTAAATTTTGGTATGGCAGCGGAACTGGCCGCCCAGGAAGGTATTAAAACCCAAACCGTTCTGGTGACAGATGATGTGGCATTGGTTCCCCCCGATCGGATAAAAGACCGGCGCGGTATTGCCGGTATCTTGTTTGTAACCCGTATCGCTGGAGCTGCCTGTTACAGCGGATATGATCTTGAAGCGGTCAAACAGGTGACAGCTAAAGCCAACGCGAACACCCGAACGATGGGAATTGCTCTTTCTCCGGGGACCATTCCCGGTGAACCCAAAGCCTCATTCATTCTGGGTGATGATGAAATGGAAATCGGTTTGGGCTTGCATGGTGAACCTGGTGCGCGGCGGGGAAAGATCCAACCGGCTGATGAAATAGTTGATCTGATGATGGATTCGATTTTGAAAGACCTGCCGTTCAAGAAGGGTGATGATGTTTGTGTTCTTGTAAATGGACTGGGTTCGACATCCCGCCTTGAATTGATGATCGCAACCCGTCGAGTTTTGCAAGACCTGACAAAAGTCTCGATCCACGTACATGATATTAAAGTGGGTAATTACGCGATCTGCCAGGAGATGGCAGGGTGCTCCATTACTCTCATGCGGTTGGATAGCGAACTACGAAAATTATATGATTCACCAAGTTCCGCTCTTGTTTTCGACAAGTGCGGTTTGAATGGACAAAGATAGATAGTATTTTCTCCCACATCTCTTTTAGAAAGGAGGATTTCATCCAGAATATCGTTGAATACAGGTATCAGTTTTGGGTATTCATTAGATTCTTAAACAGATCATTCACATTACCCGGGTTTGCATCCAATATCCGTAGGTTTGGCAAACAGGGTCAGGATTTCTCTATTAAAGGATGAACAAGATGAAGAAATTTATCAATTCCCCAGATGATGTTTTACCGGAAATGATGGAAGGTTATTTAAGGGCATATGGAGACATTATCAAACAGATCGAAAATTATCCCTCCGTTGTCCTGAAAGACCTTGCGCCTGATAAAGTGGGGTTGATCGTGGGCGGTGGTAGCGGCCATGAACCCATTTTTATTGAGTATTTGGGCAAAGGCATGGCTGACGGGGCTTCCCAGGGCAATATATGTGCGGCACCTTCACCTGATAATGTTCTGGCAGTTACCCGTGCAGTTGACCGCGGAAAAGGCGTAATTTACATTTATGGCAATTATTCAGGTGATTGCATGAACTTCGATATGGCCGCTGAACTGGCTGATATGGAAGGGATCAAGACCGTAACCGTCCGGGTAACAGATGATGTAGCCTCGGCTCCGAAGGATCGCAAAAATGAACGGCGCGGTATTGCCGGTGATTTCTTTGTCATGCGAATTGCCGGTTCCGCCTGTGACGCAGGGTATGACCTGGAAGAAGTGAAACGCGTAACAGAAAAAGCAAATGACAACACGTGCACCATGGGTGTTGCCCTCACTCCGGGAACAATTCCCGGTGAAAAACCAGCCTTTACCCTGGGCGAAGATGAAATGGAAATCGGCATGGGGCTGCACGGCGAACCCGGAATTCGCCGTGACAAAATGCAGCCGGCAGATTCAATTGCAGATCAGATCCTGGATATGGTCCTGCCTGATCTACCTTTCAACAAAGGTGATGAGGTTTGCCTCTTGATCGACGGTTTCGGATCGACAACCCGGATGGAAATGATGATCATGATCCGGCGGGTTGGTCAACGACTCGACAAGGAAGGAATCAAACTTC
>CAYRHB010000076.1:7854-18663 GCA_964424035.1 uncultured Leptolinea sp. | reverse complement strand
CACCTCTCGGCTCGCCATCCGGGACCAGCCTCTCCCGTCGAAGCCGATCATCCCCATGACTGATTAAATTATACGGTCAAATGGCAGACCCATCAAGGTTTGTATTACAAAAAATGCATAAACAAAAAGCGGTTGTCTGCAAGAAATACAGACAACCGCTTTCCTGATACTGAATTGGGTTAGTTACCGGAACCCTTGATCCATTTATCATTCAGTTTGTCAATTGTGCCTTCGGCCTTGACTTCAGCCAGAGCTTTATTGATTTTCTCGAGCAGATCAGTTTTGGTATTGCAGACCGCAATGCCGTAGTCCTCAGTGGTCAGCAGGTTGCCAACAACTTTGATCTTTTCAGCATTCTTACCAACGAAACCCTCGGAGGGAACGTTGTCGGCGACAACTGCTTCAACCTGTCCATTGATCAGATCCTGAAAGGCCAAATCCACACTATCGTAGGCTTTAACGGTGGCGCCTTCAATTTTCTTCGCCAGGATATCGCCGGTAGTGCCCAACTGGGTGCCGATCGTCTTTCCAATAAGATCGGCGTCAGTCGTGATGCTGTCATTGTCAATGGCAACCGTAATAGCCTGACCAGCCTGGAAGTAGGGGTCAGAAAAGGTCATATTCTGCTTGCGTTCGTCTGTGATGGTGATCGCGGAGATCGCAACATCGTACTGGCACTGAGCCATTCCAGCCAAAAGGGGGTCGAATCCGATATTGACGTATTCGATTTCCAAACCGGCTTTCTTGGCGACAGCGTTGAACAGATCGATATCAAAACCGATCATTTCTTTGGTTGTTTCATCAACCATTTCAAACGGGGGATAAGCTGCATCGGACGCTACTTTGATCTTGCCGGCGGAAGCGGAAGGCGCGCAGGCAACTAATGCCATGGCAAAAACAGCTACAAGCGTAAGGACGACAAATACTTTGTTCTTCATTTTCTCTCTCCTAAAAATTTGGTTTTTTTGTTGATCGGTTGGACTTGCATTCTTTGTCAATAAGCGTCTCCTTGAGGTTTGACCACCTGATGAAAAATGATAACCAAAAAGCCCGGCCCATCACTAAGGGTCCCGGGTTCAGGAAAAGATCCACTCCCCGCTCACCAAGGATTGAGGAGTGGATCACTAATTATCGTGATTGTCGTTGTGGTCTTTGCACTGGAACTAATTCTGGGATTTGCACTGGGATGCCCCTTGCAGTCCTGTTGTTGGGAGCTAACAATTCGAAACGGGAAGCTCCCAGGTAGAGTATTTCCAGTATTATATCGCGATAATTCCAATTTTCAGCTTCTGCTATTACACAGAGATCACTAAATCCGCGCGTAAGGCCGGGAAGTGTATTGATCTCCATCAAGCGGGGGATACCGTCCCTATCAAGTCGAATATCAACGCGAGAGACATCAAAAGCGTTGATGGCATTATGGGCACTAATTGCCATATCCTGTAAACAGGTCGCCAGAGGTTCTTCCACCTGAGCCGGGCATATGAATTGCGGAACTCCTGATTCACCTGTATGCAGAGTCTTGGCAATATGACCGTATACTCCCGGAGTTACAGATGCAGAACTATCGACTTCCAGGAGTGGGAACCGATGGAACCCGTCGGCACCGTACAGATAGGGACGCGGGCTGAAAAGAGCCGCATCAGATCGTCCCATGACCGCCACTGTAAATTCACGACCGGGAAGGAATTCTTCCACTAAAGCCGGTTGGTGATAACTATCAATAACCCATCTGATCCGGTCACGCAAAGCGTTCTCGTCAGAAACCAACGATTTGCCATCCATGCCCATTCCGGTTCCTTCACTGACCGGTTTTACAAACATGGGAAAAGTAAGATCTGGTGAGAGTTTTTCAAAACCGGTGGAGAATTCCTGGAAAGCCGCAGTTTGCAATCCTTTATCCCGCCATATCCGTTTAGTCATGGTCTTATTCAAAGAAATCGCATTGGTTAAAACCCGTGAAGCTGTATAGGGAATCCTTAATAATTCAAGTACGGCTGGAATTTGTGCTTCACGGGCATCACCATAGATCCCTTCAGCTATGTTGAAGCAGATATCTGGCCGAATATGAGCCAGTGCAAAAGGCAGGTTCGCATCCGCCGGGATGAATACCGTTGTATGTCCATCGGATTCAATGGCTGATTGAATTTCTTGAATTGTTTCTTTTCGGTCAAATTCCGCACCGGCATCAGCCGGACCATCAAGTGGAAGCGCGGTTTCCCCCTTTAAGTTGGCAATAACTGCCACTCTCCATGACCGTTTGGGTCGGGTGAAAAAACTGGGAGGCTTGTCTTTTTCAGCCCCGTTACTTTCAATCTCTTGAGTCTCGTCCATTCTGATTACCAAATTCCTGATTCTCCGGTTTTACCGGTAATAAAAATTTGCACAGCCGGGTAGTATAGTTATTATTGGTAAAAATACAAGAGGTGAAAACCTTACAATTTTCTTTTTTTCAGATTCACTATACATCGGTTTGGGTGCAATGTAATACCCCAAAATATGTATTTTCTCTTGTCGTTCATCTGGGACTGATGTATCCTTGAACCGGGAATGGTTAAGTTCCGGTGGGCTTCCCTGTCTTCAAAACTGGTGGCGGGCTGTTATGCAGTCTGCGGTGGGTTCGACTCCCATCCATTCCCGCCTGGATTCAACATATATAAGGTGCCATATGCTCAATGATTCAACCACTGATGCCTTTAAGCATTTAGTCGAACGAATATTTATTATTGACGATATCACAGAAGGTGGACATCAGGATGGGTTTCTGTTCCGTTACAGAGGACAGCTACGTTCCAGTGATTCGGAAAAAGCCTATGATGAACTGTCGAATGCATTAAAACCTTTTAATATCACGCCATTGTTCCGAAAAGAAGCAGACCGGCATGTGATCCTTTTGATCGACGGTGTAATACAACCTGGAAAATCAAATAACTGGATCAATCTGGGTTTGTTTATTTTGACAATATTGAGTGTGTTATTGACAGGTGCTATGTATGGATTGAATAACCCATTTTCTGACAACCCATTGCAGACTGCCATCAATATTTTCTCCAGTGGATGGCCGTTTGCCGTAAGCATTATTGCCATTCTGGGGGCACATGAATCCGGCCATTATTTAATGGGAAGGAAATATGGTATCCAGGTTTCGCTGCCGTACTTCATTCCATTCCCGGGAACTCCCCTGGGAACATTGGGCGCATTTATAAATATGAAAGAGATTCCGCGGAACAGACGGCAATTACTGGATATTGGGCTGGCCGGCCCGCTGGCAGGGTTGATTGTTGCCATCCCCGTTTTGTTTATCGGACTGGGGTTATCTTCGTTGGATGCCATATCCGCAACTATCCCTGAAGGGCAATATCTTCAGATGGAAGGAAACAGTCTAATATATTTACTCATGAAATATCTGACCTTCGGGAAGCTGCTGCCGGAACCTGCAACATTTGGCGCAGGTGGACCGGTTATTTACTGGATCAAATATTTCTTCACAGGATCGCCATTCCCAGCCGGTGGAATGGATGTAATGCTTCACAGTGTGGCGTGGGCAGGTTGGGCTGGCTTAATGGTTACTGCATTAAATCTGATACCAGCCGGTCAACTGGACGGCGGGCATGTTGTGTACGTTTTGCTCGGTAAAGAGCGGACAATGAAACTGCGCCCGATCATTTTATTGATTCTGGTTGCCCTGGGATTTTTCTGGAGTGGTTGGTGGCTCTGGGCTGCCATTATCTATTTTCTGGGCCGGTTTCACGCGGAACCGCTGGATCAGATCACAGAATTGGATTCGCGGCGAAAATGGCTTGCCGCTCTTGCCATTCTTATTTTCCTCTTGGTATTTACACCTGTACCGTTGAGCATAATCGGTTAAATCGGCATCATTTCTAATATCCTGCCATCAAGAGTGACATAGCGCCGCATCAGGTGGGCGGTAAGGCAGGAATGGGCGGGAACGACCAGTGCCAGATCTCCAACCGGGAAATCACGGGTTGATTGTCCACGAATGGACAGGATGCCATGTTCCTGAGAAAGCCTGACTATTGAACAATCCGGGATGAAACAATCCCATCCATTTTCAGACGGTTGAACAGCCAGGCCGTATGATTCACCGCCATTATGCAGGAAACTCTCCTTGCTAAAATGGATTGCTCCCCCATATAAAACGACTTCTTTCCGTGCAGAATGATTTGCCACAACCGGGCAGGCAAGGGCAACAGTTATTTGGTCCTGTGAACAGGATCCCATTTCCCACTGTTTCGCGTCGTAGAAAACAAAATTACCCGGACGGATCTCATGAATACCGGGGAAGCCCGAAACCAAACTGCACCCCGGTGTATCACCGATCGATATTTTCAATTCAGGGAGGTGGATTTGATCAACCAGCCTGACCATCCTTTTGTTGGACTCTGTATGAATGTCAACAATCTCTTTTTTTGAATGTGATTGATACGTTTGTCCGGCATGCGTAAGGATCCCTTCTATATGAATGTTCGGAATTTTTGTTGCCGTGGAGAGTAAGTCCAGGAGCCTATCCGGCTGGTTGTATGGTATTCCAGTCCGCCCCAGACCTGTATCCACTTTAATCCATACACCTAATTGGGATTGAATACTGTCAAGGGCTTTCAATGCAGCTTCATTCTCAACAAGGATACCCAGCTTGATCCTTGTGGCAAGTGACTCGATTTCATGAAGCTGCCTGAGGTTTAACGGAAAGGCAAGTGTGATATCTTTCCACCCGTATCCGGCAAAGTACTCAGCCATCGTAAGAGATGAAACAGTGATCTTTTTCACTCCTTCATCGCGGAACCATTGGCCGATCTCATGGGATTGATGTGTTTTAAAGTGTGGTCTAAAATCAACTCCGGTACGAAGTGCTTTCTCTGCCATGAACCGGATATTCTGGCGGGCTTTTTGTTCATCCAAAAACAGTGTCGGACGGATGGCTTTTGAAAAGAGGGAATTCATATACTATTCTTCTTGAATATGAGAAAATCGAAATTATGAATAACGATCAGTCCAAGAAAATCTTCATTGATGAACCTATTTCCGTAGTCTATTTGCAGGAAATCCTGCTTGAAAAGAAGCCACGTTGTCCTGATAAATTTATGTGGCATGGTCAGTTATTTGAAATAGAAAATACAATAATGGAATGGGTTGATTATACCCGTCGGGGCAGAATGGCAAGAAATATGAGCGAAGCCCATTCCACAACCGCTGCAGTCAAAGGATCCTGGGGAGTGGGAAGGTTCTTTTTTCGCATAAAAACGGGATGCGGCCGGATATTTGATATCTATTATGACAGGGCTCCAAAAGGAACAATAAATAGAAAAGGCCAGTGGTTCCTATTCCAGGAAGAAGTGACGTAGTTTTCTCGGTATATGCATCCTGAATAATCAGGAACTTAGAAAAAGAACGGAAAGGTGGCAACAACCCAGGGGGAAATAACCAGCATTACTGAACCGGCTGCAATACCTAAGATAATCCCAGCCAGGATATCCGAAAGGTAATGTACACCGGTCATGACCCGTGCCAGACTTACAAGCGGTGACCAGAGCAATATCAAAATCCCAAACCAGAGAGGTCCAAGCCCACAGGCTAAAACTGCCAGTAAACCAGCCCGGGCGGCATGCCCGGAAGGGAAGGAATGCGGGTCGGTGTTTCGATAGATCGCTCCCCAGTCTCCCGGTGGACGTTGACGGCGAACTGTGAATTTTATGGCAAAAACAAATAAAGCCAGGCCGCCTACCGCGGCGGCTATTAGTGCAGAAACACGGTGCCAGAATGGATCACCAAAGAACCAGATAAACACGAGCCCGAGCATCCAAAACCAGGAGTCACCGGAATGAGCTAAAAAGGCAGCCAGTTTCCACCAGCGATTGGATTGATCAAGCCGCAATCTGGATGAAAGATCCGCATCCATTTGTAACAGTTTATGCATCAAATTATTTTTCCCCGGTTCGAAAAGATGAAAGTAATTGTCCGTATTGTTGGGGCTTATCCACATCCATGCCAATTTCTGCGTAAGGGCAGGGAATGGCATGGCAGCGTGATCCAATCTTGCGGCTGATATTAATTTCAGCCTGATGAAGGGTCATCTGGCGAACAAGCAACAGAAACAGCGTATCGAAACCGAGAATTGCAGCCTGCCTTATGGGATTCTTGCGCGAACCGATGATGTCTTCAAACAATTTTTGTTTTTGAAAGACTAATTGATGATCAAAGGCGTTTACATCGCCTCCACAGACTTCCCCTTCTTTTAAACGAATATACGTACGGTTAGATTCGGGAAACCTTGTCTCCATGGTTTGCCGGGAGATCACGTTGTAATACAGGTCATGATCGGTCTTCTGTATTTCTGTAACAAGCCAATTGATCATTTCTCCCGTTATGGAAGGAACATCTGACGACACGGCCAATACTTTACCTGAAATATTACCCTGCCGTTCAAGTTCTTTAACACCAGCCTGTAAATTTCCGAGGATGGTATCAGTTGATTCAATAATGGAGAGAGGATGTGTGCAGACAAGATCTGTGAATGGTGGAAGTCCAATAACGACCACCCGATCCACCAGAGATGAAGAAGACAAAGCGTCCAGCACCCATTGGATCATGGATTTACCGGCAAAATCCATTAAGGCTTTGGGTCCACCCTGGCATAGGTCATAAAGTGGTTCTCCAGGTTGGGGAATTCCACCTGCGGTAACAATGGCATCCAGAGGAGTAACCGGAAGAGAGTTCGAAATGTTCATTTTATGGATTTAGTATTTGTAATTGTGGTTCCAGATTAATGGAAGCGATTGTTTTTTTCAGAGCTTGCATATAATCACTGTTTTGCGTATAGTCGATTGGCTTATCCCAACCGGTGGCTGCAACCAGAGCGGCTTCCATCATATTTGTTCCAAAGGAACGACCGTCAAGAACAGGTGTGGTCGTCATTAAGGCGTAGGCGCCCGCTTTCTTGAATAAATCACGATCACTTACTGTTGTTGTATTGGTCACAACAATTTTTCCGGCAATCGATTCGGGCATATACCGGTTAATATAATGGCAATCTCCGGCGAGTACATCTGCCCAGTCGAAATACTTCTCCCATTTTGGCGTACGTTTTTCCTGTGTTTCTCCGGTTGGATACAACCACTCAAATGGCAAATTGGAGACGATCGGAACAAGGAATGAAACAAGAACACGCAATGATTTGATCGATCTGACAGGGAAGGGCAATCCGAGAGCAAACATGAGATCGCCGTAGACGCACTCATAGCCGGCATTGGTGAATGATTCTGCCAACCCCCAGCGATCAACGGCTGAGGCAATAAGAACTCTCGAAGGGTTCTTCGCGCCATTCAATTTTTTTGCCAGGACTTCTGCTGCGGTTGATTCAAGCAAGGCTTTCAATCCATTGCCATCCACAAGCGGTGTCTTCTTTACATATCGGACAATGGATTGGATGCTGTTTAAAGGACGGAATTTACCGTCAATGCAAAATCCCAGATCGGTCCCCCCAACACCAAAGGCATCCACTTTCCCATCAAGATCGCGGAATAATTCGGCTGCTTTTTCCATATCACCATCTGTTCCGATTCGTTCGATATGAACAGGAACGCCAAGAAGTTCCACCTGAGTCGATTTATTCCGTTTGGATGAACCAATACTGATGCTGACGGCTCGTTTCAAAATTTTCTCCTCAAACGGGGATGGTATCGCAAATAAATTGAAAAGAGTATACCTTGAGATGAAAGAAACCGCAATTTCGTGAAAATCATTAAAAAGGTATTAAACTAAATTGACAAATAATTTTGTGCGATTATAATTTTTAGATTATCATTAGAATTGCTTTTTTTCTCAACCAGGTTAGAGAAAAACGTGGTTCGCACAAAATATCCCCAGAACTACAACTAATTTAAGGAGGAGCAAAGTGAAAAAGAAGATACTGTCTTCTGGTTTTGCCGTATTGGTGATGTTAAGTCTTTTATTGACCGCTTTCATGACAGCGGCCGCACCGGCACCTGCCGCAGATCTTTCCAAAGCCGTAGTTTCCAAGTTTGAAGGGATGAAAGTTGAAGCCCCAAATTGTGATTATGGCGGGGAATTCAAATCCATTGAAGCTGTAGACGAGAACACCGTAAAATTCTCTCTGTGCTACCCGGATCCTGCTTTCCCATCCAAGGTAGCGTTCTCTGTCTTCGCCATCCAGGATAAAGATTTTCTGGATGCCAATAAAGGCGACTCTGTTGCCCTGGGCGAAAAAGCCAATGGAACCGGTCCCTACAAACTGGTTGAATGGAAAAAAGGCGACAGCATTATTTATGAAGCCAACCCGGATTATTGGGGAACAAAAGCCAAAGTGAAGAACCTGGTCTTCCGCTGGTCAGATCAATCCGCCCAACGCTACCTGGAATTGAATTCCGGCACGGTGGATGGAATTGACAACCCTGCCCCTGAAGATATTGAATCCTTGAAGGAAGATACCAATTTCGCCGTTTATGATCGCGCGGCTTTGAATATTTTCTATGTTGGTTTTAATGTAGACCTTAAACCGTTTGATAATGAAAAAGTACGCCAGGCATTCGCCATGGCTCTTGACCGCCAGCGTATTGTTGACGAGTACTATCCGGAAGGTTCAACGGTAGCCCAGAACTTCGTGCCTGACCTGTTCAATCCCGGATTCAGCAAGAATATCAAATGGTACGACTATGACTCAGCCGCTGCCAAAAAGTTGTTGGAAGAAGCCGGTTTTGATTTCAACCAGGAAATCAAACTGTCATTCCGCAACGTTGTTCGCGGCTACCTCCCATCACCGGATAAAGTGGCTCAGGAAATCCAGGGTCAGTTAGCCGAGATCGGTGTGAAGGTCAAATTGAATGAAATGGAATCAGCCACATTCATCGATGAGACCGCAGCGGGCAAGGAAGCTTTCTACCTGCTGGGTTGGGGAGCTGACTACCCGGATTCCACCAATTTCTTTGATTACCACTTCGCAAATGACAACAACAAGCAATTTGGTACCCTGTTCAAAGACATTGTCGATCCGATCAGAGCCGCAGCCAAATTGTCAGATGTTGCTGCCCGCCAGAAACTGTATGACACCGTAAATGAGAACATTAAGAAACATGTTCCCATGGTTCCAGTCGCCCATGGCGGCTCTGCAACAGCCTTCAAGGCCAGCGTTAAAGGCGCGCATGCCAGCCCGTTGACCAATGAAATCTTCGCTGCCATGGATAATGGTGCCGATCAGATGGTCTGGATGCAGAATGGCGAACCGGCTGCCCTGTGGTGCTCTGATGAGACCGATGGCGAGACCCTGCGTGGTTGCGAAGCCTTGTTCGAATCATTGTTGGCCTATAAAGTCGGTGGTGTTGAAGTTGAACCTGCTCTGGCTGAGAAATATACGGTCAATGCGGATGCCACCGAATATGTCTTCACTTTACGGAAGGGTGTCAAATTCCATGATGGTGCAACACTCGATGCCAACGATGTCGTGGCCACGTATGTAGCCCAGTGGGATGCCTCCAGCCCCAACCACACCGGACGCACCGGTATGTTTGAGTATTTCGGTTCATTCTTCGGCGCCTTCCTGAACGCACCTGAAGAATAAATTCAATCATTAACATGGCAGAATGCGATATCGCAGACTGCCAGACTGACCGGCCAGGGGAAAGATTTCTTTCCCCTGACCGGTCGGATTATTTCAAGACAACGGGTGAAGCCAAAAAATGCTTCAATTCTTGACGAGACGCTTATTTCTTTTGATCCCGGTAATGATAGGGATTGTATTCATCACTTTTGGAATTGTCAGACTTATTCCTGGAAATCCCTGTGTCACAATGCTGGGCGAAAGAGCTACCCAGGAAAAATGTGACAGATTTATGGATCGGTACGGGTTGAATGACAACCTGGCCATTCAATTTGGACGGTATCTGACCAATATGGCAAAAGGCGACCTGGGAGATTCGATCAAATTCTCTCGCCCTGTAGCTGATATTATTGCGGAACGTTTACCACTGACTATTGAACTTACCCTCTGTGCGATGGTTTTTTCCACAGTGTTTGGAGTTCTTTTCGGCGTAATTTCTGCCCTGAAGAGAAATTCCTTTATTGATACATTAACCATGATCGGTGCCAATATCGGCGTTTCCATGCCGGTATTCTGGCTTGGCTTAATGCTGGCGTATGTTTTTGCCCTGATGTTGAAAGGCACTCCGTTCTTTATTCCACCCTCAGGACGTTTAAGCGCCGGAATGACATTAATGAACCTGGCAAAATTCTGGGAAATGGGAGAAATATCCGGTTTCAAAAAATTTGTAATCGATTTCATTTCCAATTCACTCATACCAAACGCCATCATTACAGGGAATTGGACAGCCGTTAAAGACGGTTTATGGCACCTTATCCTGCCTTCGGTTGCGGTTGGAACGATCCCGATGGCGGTTATCGCTCGTATGACAAGGTCCAGTCTACTGGAAGTACTGGGATTGGATTACATCCGGACTGCCAGGGCAAAAGGTTTGATCGAACGCCTGGTGATCTCAAAACACGCCATGCGAAACGCGATGATCCCCATAGTCACCATTATCGGAATTGAAACTGGAGGCCTTTTATCCGGTGCAGTGCTCACAGAGACTGTGTTTGCGTTGCCCGGTGTAGGTACGGCTCTTGTAGGTGCCATCCTCGCTCGGGACTATCCGGTTGTCCAGGGATTTACACTGGTAATCGCACTAATTTTTGTTTTGGTAAACCTCATTGTTGATCTATCTTATGCGTACCTGGATCCACGGATCCAGCTTGGCAAGGTGCGGGGTTGAGATGCAATAC
>CAYRHB010000076.1:6203-7844 GCA_964424035.1 uncultured Leptolinea sp. | reverse complement strand
GGCAATTAAGCTTGTGTATTTTGCGTTTTTACTGTTTTTTAAAATGTTATAGGTAATATTTTTTTTTTTGTTAAACAAATTGTTGATCTATCTTATGCATACCTGGATCCACGGATCCGGATTGAGTGATAAAGAATATGGCAAATGAAAACTCTGCTTTAAACGGTCAATACGAACGCCAGTCTCCGGCAAAAGAATCCTTGCGCCGTTTTCTGAGACATAGATCAGCTCAGGTTGGGCTGGTAATTCTTACATTCCTTGTCCTTATCGCCATTTTCGCACCTTTAATTGCTCCTTATGAACCGACGCAAATATTGAAAACGGAAAAAAGGCGCAGCCCTCCCTGTCTTTATATTTTGGGATGTCCGGAAGACAAGAATGAACACATAATGGGCATTGATGGAAACAGCCGTGATCTATTTTCACGGGTAATCTTTGGTTCAAGGCTTTCATTACAAATTGGTTTGGCTACCATGAGCTTTGCCATTATTATTGGCGGTCTGATTGGTGCTTTTGCCGGATATGTGGGTGGCTGGGTGGACAACCTGCTGATGAGAACCATGGATGTATTGATGGCGTTCCCAAGCCTTTTGCTGGCAATTGCCATTGTCACTGTCCTGGGTACGGGGTTGATTAATGCATTACTGGCAATCGGTATTGTTTCGATTCCCCGTTTTGCCAGATTAATACGGGCTTCGGTTTTGTCTACAAAAGAATTGGATTATGTGGCAGCTTCTCGCGCTTTGGGCGCATCACCATTGCGGCTGCTATTCCGAAGAATTTTGCCGAATTCCATCACTCCGCTAATCGTTCAAGGTACATTGGGTATTGCAACAGCCATCCTCGATGCTGCTGCTCTTTCATTCCTTGGGTTGGGCGCAGAACCACCCCGTCCGGAATGGGGGCTCATGTTGGGTGAGGAGAAAAATAGTGTCTTCAATGCCCCTCATCTGGTATTCTTTCCAGGTATCGCCATTATGTTGACGGTATTGAGCTTCAATCTTGTTGGCGATGGTTTACGAGATGCCCTTGATCCGCGGTTACGCGGAAAACCTGTTTCCTAGGAGAAAATTATGGTCAAAAATCTAAAATGGTCGAACCCGCCTGACATGGAAATCGATCCTGAAAAAAAATATCAGGCGATTATGCATACAGAAAAGGGTGATATTGAAATTGAATTATTTGCCAATAAAGTTCCCCGGACAGTGAACAATTTCGTTTTCTTATCGCGCCAGGGTTTCTATGATGACACAATTTTTCATCGGGTGATCAATGATTTTATGGTTCAAGGTGGAGATCCAACGGGTACCGGTATGGGAGGACCCGGCTATAAGTTTAATGATGAATTTGACAACTCACTGATTCATAATAAACCGGGCATGCTTTCAATGGCCAATGCAGGACCCAATACCAATGGATCGCAGTTTTTTATAACCCATGTACCTACTCCCTGGTTGAATGGAAAACATGCCGTTTTCGGGCAGGTGACTGTTGGTATGGATGTGGTACTTTCCATTCCCGAAAGAAATCCACAGGCTCCGGAATACAGTGGTGTAAAAATTCAGTCAATCGATATTGTTGAAAAGTAAACACGGGAACCAGTAGTTTACAAAATTACTACCAATTGGACTTATTTTTTTT
>CAYRHB010000076.1:4950-6193 GCA_964424035.1 uncultured Leptolinea sp. | reverse complement strand
GAGGACGTCATTTTGTTTGCTAACGATTGAAATCATGTAAAAAATCGTAAATATTGACAAGAAAATAGCAAAATGATATTATTATCACAAGCGTAAAAATATTTCATTTACAGGGACGTGCCTACTATGAATTTATCAAACAGTGAATACGAGTCAACACGTCTAATCAGTCGAATATTATTAATGTATTACATGGAAGATATGTCTCAGGCTGAGATCGGTCAAGCACTTGGATTATCTACGGCGAAAATAAACCGGCTCTTAAAACAAGCAAAAAACCTTGGTTATGTTGAAATCAACATTAATACGCCTTTTCAGCACCTTCTTCTACTCGAGAAAGAACTGGAATCTGTCACTGGACTTGCAAATGCGGTTGTCGTTCCAAAGTTAGGTGAAAATGAAGAAGCCGTAATCAAATCGGTTGGACAGGCAGCTGCATTATTTTTTCTCGAGCATGTGAAGGAGGGGGATATT
Source organism: uncultured Leptolinea sp. (assembly GCA_964424035.1). GTDB lineage: Bacteria > Chloroflexota > Anaerolineae > Anaerolineales > Anaerolineaceae > Leptolinea. The sequence goes on along the minus strand of CAYRHB010000076.1, from coordinate 5,719 downwards.
GTCTGCATGGGCGGGGGAACAACGTTAAGCGCCATAGTGGATGCCATTCAATCAGAGAAAGAATTTGATGTGACAGTTGTTCCGGCTTCAGGGGGAATTCAGGGTCGGCATGATACAGATGTGAATAACCTGGTAGCCGATATGGCTTCCAAACTGGGTGGAAAGAGTCTGGCATTGCATGCACCAGCTTTTACTGATTCTTCAAAAGAGAGAGATAATCTGCTGGCGATAAGACAGGTTTGGGAAGTGCTGCAATTGGCAGAAAAAGCTCAAATTGCAATTGTAGGAATTGGAGCCATTCGACCATCAACGGCAAGCCTGTTTCAATTTGCATCTCTCCCTCCGGAAGAGATTACGGCTGTTACGGGGAATAAGGCTGCTGCCGGTGAAATGCTCATGCATATATTAGATAAAAACGGTAATCCAGTGCAAAGTGTTTTGAACCAGAGGATTGTTGGACTTGAATTGGAGAATTTAAGAAAAATTCCTCTGACAATAGGGGTAGCTGCAACTCAGAAAAAAGTAATACCTATAACGGCTGCAATTAAAGGAGGTTTTATAAAGGTACTGGTAACAGATGAAGAGACAGCAAAAGAAGTATTAAAAAGTTTTAAATACGGGATTTTGGATTAATGTAAGGGATATTGCGATAAAACTTATCCTGAGAATTGGAGTGGTCAATGCCTGAAAAAAAAAATTATTTCAAAAAAAATTATTTGTTAATAACAAGGTTTAAAAACAATTTTTTAAACTTTTTAAAAAAAAAAAA
>CAYRHB010000076.1:0-4940 GCA_964424035.1 uncultured Leptolinea sp. | reverse complement strand
ACATACAAAAGATGTCTCAAAAGAATTATTGTTAGAGACCAGTGTTAGAAAGCAGATTGTTCAGCGTTTATCCAAAGAAAAACTTCAGAAAATGCTTGAGCAAATGTTCCTGACACGATTTTTTGAAGAAAACGCCGAAGCATTATATATGAGAGGTTTGGTTCACGGAACCATGCACCTATCCATTGGTATGGAAGCTTCCCCTGTAGGGTCAATAGCCGCTATTCGGGAGGATGATTATATTCTTCATCATCACCGTGGTCATGGACATACCATTGCCAAAGGTGCAGATATTACATTAATGATGGCTGAATTTATTGGAAAAGAAGCAGGTTATTGCCGGGGTAGAGGCGGTTCAATGCATATTGCAGATATTCCCGGTCGGAATCTAGGCGCAACTGGAATTGTTGGTGGTGGAATTCCAACAGCCGTAGGTATTGGTCTTGCCTTACAAATGAAGAAAACCGATAACATCCTGCTCTGCTTCTTTGGAGACGGCGCTACCAATGAGGGATCTTTCCATGAAGCTTTGAATATGGCAGCGTTGTGGAAACTACCAATTGTATTTATTTGCGATAACAACCAGTATGGTATGTCAATGGCTGTTGAGAAATCAATGACAGTACATCATATCAGTGACCGGGCAGCCGCCTACAATATTCCCGGGGTTACTGTAGACGGGAATGATGTTTTTGCCGTGTATGACAAGGTGTCAGAAGCTGTAATGCGTGCCCGATCAGGAGAAGGCCCAACTCTGGTAGAGAACCTGACATACCGCTGGAGAGGGCATTCAAAAAGCGATCGCAATCTTTACCGGACACAGGAAGAGATCGAGGAATGGAAACAATTTGACCCGATCATTCGGTATACCGGGTGGCTTCAAGAGTATAAGATACTGACTGAAGACGAAATCGATACAGTTGAACAAAATGCAAAGGAATCTATTAACAAGGCGACTGAAGCCGCTCTCTCGTTTGCGGAACCTACGCCTGAGAATCTTGAAGCGGAGGTGTATGCGCCATGACAAATTCTGACAACAATCGGGAATTAACGATGCTGGAAGCAGTGCGTGAGGCACTCGTCCAGGAAATGCGCCGTGATGAAAATGTTTTTCTTATTGGTGAAGATATCGGTGTATATGGCGGCGCTTTCGGTGTAAGCAAGGGAATGTTGGACGAATTTGGCCCGGAACGCGTTCGAGATACACCCATTTCAGAAGCGGGCATCGCCGGTGCCTGTGTTGGAGCTGCGCTTATGGGAATGCGTCCTGTGGGTGAAGTCATGTTCATGGATTTCCTGACTCTTATGATGGACCAGTTGATCAATCAGGCAGCGAAAATCCGGGTTATGTTTGGCGGAAAGGTCAGCATTCCCATGGTAATGAGAGCGCCCTATGGATCCGGAACCGGAGCCGCCGCGCAACATTGCCAATCACTTGAAAGCTGGTTCATATCATCTCCCGGAATAAAAGTAGTCTGTCCGTCATCTCCATACGACGCCAAAGGTTTACTGGTGGCATCCATTCGTGACAATAATCCTGTCCTTTTTATGGAAAGTAAACTGCTTTACAAGGCAAAAGGTAATGTGCCAGAAGACCTGTACAGCATACCAATCGGCAAGGGAGAAATTAAAAGAGAAGGAAAAGATCTGACCTTATTCTCCTATGGCTTGACTTTGCAAAGATCAATGGAAGCAGCTGAAATTCTGGCAAAAGAAGATATTGATATCGAAGTGATAGATCCAAGAACCCTTAAGCCACTGGATAAGGATCTTTTAATCCAATCCGTATCGAAAACAGGCCGGCTATTGATCGTCCATGAAGCTACCAGGACAGGAGGTTTTGCCGGAGAAGTAACTTCCATAGTTTGTGAAAGTGAAGCCTTCGACCGGCTCGATGCACCCATAAAAAGATTGGCAGGATTGGATATTCCAATTCCGTATAATCGGACTCTGGAAAAGGCTGCAACACCCCAGGTTGAAGATATTGTAAAAGCAGCACGATCTCTGGCAATCGAGGGGAGATAGGCAATGAAAACCGAAGTAATCATGCCAAAAGTTGATATGGACCAGGAAAATGGAACACTGGTTGAATGGTTGAAGAAGGAAGGAGATACAGTTAAGAAAGGCGAACCTCTTTTTGTGATCCTGACCGCAAAAGCAACCATTGAGATCGAAGCGCCAGACTCCGGTATTCTGCGTGGGATAACTGCCAAGAAGGATGATGTTATTCCAGTTACAGAAGTGATTGCCTATATCGTTTCCCCTGACGAAAAGTTCGAAACACCGGTTGTGAAAAGCCCCGCTGTTCAGGTTACAGAAAAACCTACATCGAAAGAAGTAGTTGTTGAATCAAAAGAATCTACCGTACTATCAACAACGACTGATTTTGATACTTCTCAAATACGGGCGACACCGCTCGCTCGGGCCATAGCAAAAGAAAAGGGATTAGATCTGACTGCAATTACTGGCCGTGGCACCCATGGACGTATCTACAAGGCAGATGTGCTTTCTGCTTTGGAGAAAGGTTTGGGTACTATCAGCGGACAGAAAGCCATGGTAACCGGACAGTCCTTTACTTTACCTGAAATGCAAATACCCCTTCCTAATGCCAGGATACGTGAACGCATCCAGATGAAAGGGATCCGTTCTGTTATTGCACAACGTATGAGCTATAGCTGGAGCAGTATTCCACATATTTACGAATCCGTAACTGTAAATATGGAAGAAATTGTGCGATTACGGGAAAGAATCAATCCGGTTGTTCAAGAGCATACAGGACTAAAAGTATCCTATACAGCGATTCTTTCCATGGCAGTTGCCCGCTTGCTACCAAGGCATCCATATCTTAACAGCTCGTATACCGGTGAAGAAGTCATTCTTTGGGAAGATGTAAACCTGGGAATTGCGACTGCTTTGGAAGATTATCTGATTGTTCCGGTAGTACGTGGAGCACAGGGTATGGACCTGGAATCCATCGTAAAAGACATGAATCGTCTACTTGAAGCTGCCCGGGGCAAGAAAATGGAGCCGGTTGATATGAGTGGATCAACGTTCACCATCACCAATCTCGGAATGTTCGGAATTGAGAATTTCACAGCCATCATTAATCCTCCAGAGACGGCCATACTTGCAGTAGGAAAGATGCAAGATACGCCTGTTGTTATTGGAAACCAGGTGGTAATCCGTCCTGTTATGAATCTAACTCTGGCTGTGGACCATCGTGTGAATGATGGAGCCCGTGCAGCTAAATTCCTGATGGATCTTAAATCAACATTGGAGAATCCGTATCTTTTGATCTAAAATCAACGTTATAATACGTTGAGAAAGAAAATAGCAAGGAAAATTCCCCCGCTTTTGCGGGGGAATTTGTAAAGGAGAAGAATAATGGCAGAAGAGATCCTTGGAAGAGTGGAAAAAGTATTGATCTGTAATGACCCGGATACAATTTTGTCAACTGCCATTGCATCGATTAAAGTAACATTTGAAGGTTTTGAAGGTGACAAGCATTCAGGTTGGACAAAACCGTCGGACAGCCGGACAAAATATTACCCACGAGGAACTGAAATCAGGAATACAAGACAGGTATCCATCGTTTCTTTGGAAGAGATGAAAGAAATTGCCCAAATCTTGGATGTGGACGAAATCAAACCTGAATGGGTTGGCGCGAATCTACTAATCAGTGGAATTACTGGATTAACACAAATCAAAATAAATTCTCGTTTGTTTTTCTCCTCAGGTGCGGTTCTATTGATTACTGATGATAATCTGCCTTGCAGTACGATGACCGACGAGATTATGAAACATATCGCAGATCGATCGGATTTAAAAAATAAAATAATACCAACTTCCATGAGCAAAAGAGGGCTGGTTGCTGTAGTTGAATTGCCGGGTCAAATTCAGAAAGGTGATGAAGTTCGTGTAGTTGTCGCACGATAATATAATATGGGAGAGATCGCAGCTTTCTTCACTGCCATAAGTTGGTCATTTACATCCATATTCTTTAGCAATGCATCGAAAGAGATCGGTTCAGTACGGGTAAACAGACTGCGTTTGCTTGTTTCAACCATTATCCTTCTAATTGCTCATTTCTTGATTTTTGGTGAACCCGTTCCTTATTCTGCATCCAGGGAGCAATGGTTCTGGTTGGGAATATCTGGAATTATTGGTCTTGCTCTTGGTGATGCATTCCTTTTCCAGGCATACGTTCATATCGGCCCCCGATTAACAACTGTGATCATGGCATTAGATCCCGTGTTCTCTGCAATAATTGCCTGGATGTGGTTGGGTGAAAAACTGACTCTGATGGAGATCATTGGCATTGTGATAACAGTATTTGGGGTAGGCTGGGTTGTCTTAGAACGTCAAAACGGGAATGGGATACACACAAGAAAGGACCTGGTTCTCGGTGTTCTTTGTGGAATAGGTGCGGTACTGGGTCAGGCAATCGGATTTGTTCTCTCGAAAAAGGGACTGGAGGGTAATTTTTCCCCTTTATCGGGAGTGTTGATCAGAATCCTGATAGCCACGGCAGTCATGTGGATTTTGGCTGCACTTCAGGGGAAAATTAAGAAAACTCTCGAAGGTTTATCAACATCTAGTGCAAGGAATAACGTAGTTGCAGGATCCATCGTGGGACCTACACTGGGTGTTTGGTTATCCATGGTAGCTGTTCAACTAATTCCTGTCGGCATTGCCAGTACCATAATGGCAACCAGGCCGATTATGATGCTGCCATTGTCAAAATGGTTTTATAGCGAACAGATTACCAATCGAGCAATCATTGGCACAATCATCGCATTGGTTGGAGTTGCGACTATTTTCCTGCTTGGTTAACCTAATTTGATGAGGCGCAGCGAAAACCACGATTCTCGCCAGGAGAATTTGGAACATGTTTAAACCGCATTGAAAGATGCGTATACTGAACGGGTTGTTTATAAGAA
>CAYRHB010000075.1:0-18811 GCA_964424035.1 uncultured Leptolinea sp. | reverse complement strand
CTAGTAATCATGAATCTACAGATATCCAGGCTATAATGGTAAGCCTGTCAATTCACCCTGCGGGAGAACTCCTTCGGGAGTATCAATGCCCCGTTGTTTGGATCTCCCACGGTTTCAACTGCTCCCGGCTTCTGGTCAAAAAGCAAAGCGGTTGCCGACGCGATCATTGCCTTTAATTCGTATCCCGGCAGGATCTGGTCAGCCGGTAGCTGTGAAGTCTGCAATCTGTGGCGGGTGAATTCTTCCAGGAATATCAGTGGATCCTGCACCGGGAATCCGAATTCGCACAATACAAGTTGCCGCTGTAACCGTCCTTCCAGCGAACGCGAATCATACGGCACAGCTCCGAATGACAGCCAGAATCCGGCATCACAGTTGGTTTCAAAATAAGCCCGGGAGGAATTGCTCGTACCAAAAACCGAAAATCCCAATTGCCGAAATCCGGCTGTCAGATCAAGACTACGCTCCACCCAGGGAGGGGTTTTCCGGGGCAAAATCATAGTGTTAAAACCACGGGAAGCCAGTTCATCATCACCACTGCGATGGTGCACATACCGTTCTTCCGTATGTGATTCAAAAAATAATCCCCCTTGAAAGGATCCTCCATCCGGGGATTGGATGCAGACAGGGCCGTTCACTGCCACAAGCGCGGAGGATTGCCCTGATAGAAAAGCCAGAATATCCGCCAAACAGGCGGGTCCACAGGCTAAGATTTCCAGGTTCCCGTTGATCGCAGTATAGAAATATGGTTTCCGGGAAGCATGCACATCGATCCCGATATACGTCTGAAAAATACCGGTCATACCCATCAGTTTAATCGAACCAATATGGATGTGCAAATTTACCGGATTTGAGATAATTGTTTTGGATTATCATGGACACAATAAGTGTATGATCCTGTTGTCATATTCCAACATTCTATAACGAGGCCTGCATGGAAAAATCTACGGTATTACTGTTTACCCGAAACGGCATGGGACACGGTCCTGCTGAATTGCAAACAACTCTGGTTGACAAATTCCTGACCCTTACATTGCAATCAGGAGAACTGCCGGATAAGATATTGTTCATCACAGAAAGTGTGAAACTCGTTTGTGAAGGTTCATCCGTATTATCCCTGTTGGATGAGTTCGCTGCCAAAGGGGTTGAAATGATCATTTGCAAAACCTGTCTGGATTCATATGGTCTGGCAGAGAAAGTACAAACCGGGATTATTGGTGGAATGCCGGATATTCTCGAAGTATTACAAGAAGCGGACAAAGTGATCAGTCTCTGACCGGTATGCAATTTATTTTGACTTGAATCTGTCCTAAAGCTATACTGAATATTGATCGTTAACCACAATTCAACCCATTTGGAGGCTTGAAACAATGACTGAATCGTCTGCGTTTAAGTTGACCTATGCAACAATGTTTAATCCCCCCGAAGAATTACACACCCGTTACGAAGATGCCCTGAAATCTGTTAAAGCTCATCTGGGCGAAGAGCATGCAATGTTCATCGAAGGACAGGAAGTCAGTGTCGATGACAAATTTGAAGATCGGTCTCCGGTAGATACGGATGTTGTTCTGGGGGTATTCCAGAAAGGTGGAAAGGATATCGCCGGACGGGCGATCGCGGCTGCGAAAAAAGCATTTCCAGCCTGGTCCCACACTCCCTGGGAAAAACGTATTGAACTCCTGAGAAAAGCTGCTGATCTGATTGATGACCGAATCTATCAGATTGGTGCTGTGATGGCCATGGAGGTTGGCAAGAACCGCATGGAAGCCCTGGGAGATGCGGCAGAAACGGCGGATCTGATCCGCTATGCCTGTACACAGGTGGAAGCCAACAAAGGTTTTGTTGTTGAAATGGGGCATGATCCTCTGGTTGGATTCAAGTCGGATAACACATCAGTCCTCCGCGCATACGGTGTATGGTTGGTAATCAGCCCGTTCAATTTCCCGTGTGCACTGACCGGCGGCCCCGTCGGCGCAGCTCTGGCTGCCGGAAATACAGTAGTCATGAAACCGGCCAGTGATACTCCCTGGACGGTCCGTCTGCTCGCGGAATGTTTCCGGGATGCCGGCCTGCCTGTGGGTGTTTTTAATTATGTCACCGGTGGCGGTGCAACCCTGGGTCAGGCATTGATCGATCATCCGGATGTGGCCGGGGTGACTTTCACCGGGTCCTATGCCGTTGGCATGAAGCTGTACCGTGATTTTGCCGCCGGAACCTGGATACGTCCGGCGATTCTTGAAATGGGCGGCAAGAATCCTGTCATCGTAACCCGCAACGCGGATCTCGATGCCGCCACTGTTGGGATTGTCCGTTCTGCCTTTGGTTTACAGGGACAAAAATGCTCTGCGGCATCCCGTATATTCATCGAAGAACCGGTTTATGACGAGTTGGTAGCCAGGTTGGTGGAAGCAACCGGCAAATTGTCTGTCGGTGATCCCACGGATCGCAAGGTTACACTTGGACCGGTTGTGAATAGAAATTCCTATAACGATTACCAGAATTTCATCGATGACCTCAGGCACAGTGGAAAGATATTGACCGGTGGAAAGGTGTTGACAGATGGTGTATTGGCGAAAGGTTTCTTCTGCGCGCCAACCCTTGTTGACAACCTGCCGTATTCCCATCAGTTATGGAAACACGAGATGTTCCTTCCCATTGCGACGATCGGGCGGGTAAAGAATCTGGATGAAGCCTTGAACCTTGCCAACGATGTTGCGTACGGATTGACCTCGGGTGTCTATGGAAACGAAGAAGAGATCGCCACATTCTTCGACAGGATTGAAGCCGGTGTGAATTATGCCAATCGACCACAGGGAGCCACGACTGGAGCCTGGCCCGGATTCCAACCGTTTGGCGGGTGGAAAGGTTCCGGGTCCACCGGAAAGAATGGCGGCGGTTTGTATTACGTTCAGTTGTATATGCACGAACAGATTCGTACGCATGTCCGAAAAGCCTGAGGAAGGGCATGAGCAAACTCTGTTCTCTCAAGGAAGCAATAAAGGAATATGTTCATGACGGGGATCAGGTCTACGCAGCCGGATTTACCCACCTGATCCCGTTTGCCGCCGGACACGAGATCATCCGGCAGGGACGCCGGAATCTGGTGCTGGCCCGCGCAACGCCTGACCTGATTTACGAACAGATGGCCGCAGCCGGTTGTGCCCGGAAGATCGTTTTTTCCTACATGGGAAATCCCGGGGTGGGTTCATTACGCAATCTCCGGACGCTGGTTGAACAGGGGCGTATCGAAATCGAAGAGTATTCACATTTTGCCATGATCACCCGGCTGCAAGCCGGCGCATCGGGACTACCCTTCCTTCCCATGAATGAAACCGGAGCTTTTGACCTTGAAAACGCCAACCCAAATTTCCAGCGCGTAATAGACCCGTATTCAGGCCAATCTGTGGTCGTTGTTCCTGCCCTCCATCCAAATGTGGCCATCATCCATGTCCAGAGGGCTGACAGGAACGGCAACGCGCACATATGGGGAATTCTGGGAGAACAAAAGGAAGCTGCCTTTGCAGCCGAACATGTCATTCTCACAGCTGAAGAGATCGTTCCGGAAGAAGTGATCCGCTCCGACCCAAACCGCACCTTGATCCCGGAACTGATCGTGGATGCCGTGTGCCATGTACCATTCTGCAGCCATCCCAGTTATACCCAGGGATATTATGACCGTGACAATGAGTTCTACCTGCAATGGGATAAGTTAAGCGAATCACCTGAATCGGTTCAACAGTATCTGGATGAATGGGTTTTTGGGGTCGCGGATCGGGATGCCTACTGGAAAAAACTGGGGGATGGTGTCCATGCCCGGCTGACTGTTGGAACAAAATTGAGCGTACCGGTGAACTATGGTCAATACTGAGTATTCCTCCACAGAATTAATGATCATCAATTCCGCCCGTCTGCTGCGGGATGGCGATGTGGTTTTTGTCGGTGTGGGACTTCCCAACCTGGCATGCAACCTGGCGCAACGTACACATGCGCCCAAACTCCAGATGATCTATGAGGCCGGCGTCATCGGAGCCCGGCCTGCCCGTCTGCCGCTTTCCATTGGTGATCCCACACTCGTTTCGGGTGCCGCATCCGTATGCAGCATGTACGATATTTTCACGTTGTACCTTCAACGGGGGAATGTGGATGTCGGTTTTCTGGGTGGAGCACAGATAGATCAATTCGGAAATATCAACGCCACCGTCATTGGAGACTACACGCAACCGAAGATCCGGCTACCCGGATCCGGCGGTTCCCGTGAGATAGCCGCCTGGGCCAACCGCTGCTATATCATCACGCCTCACCAAAAAAGGCGTTTCCCTGCGAGGGTGGATTTCCGCACGTCAGCGGGTTTTCTGGGCGGTACCCATGAACGCGCCAATATGAACCTTCGTGGAAAAGGACCCCAGGCTGTTGTCACAGATATCGGTATTCTCCAACCGGATGAAACCGGTGAATTGATCCTTGCGGCTGTACACCCCGGCCGTTCAAAAGAGGAAGCCATGGCAAACACAGGCTGGGACCTGCGCTGCGATACCTGCAACAGGGTGACCGAGCCGCCAACCAAAGAAGAGATCTGTATTTTGCGGGAAGACCTTGATCCGGAAGGAATTTACTTGAAATGACAACTGAACCGCTGCACGTTTTGGTTACAATGCCTTTCACAGACCAGCAGATTGAAAGGATTAAAAACATCTCGTCAAACATCAAGGTCACGGCAATCCGTGCCCATCAACCCGACGAAATACCGGATGAAATCTGGCACCAGACGGAGATTCTCTACACTGATTCCGTCCTTCCGGATTCCAATCTGGTACCCAAGTTAAAATGGATCCAATTTCATTACACCGGTATTGATTATGCGGTGAAAAACCCGATCATGGAGAAACCGGACCTGATGGTCACCACCATGAGTGGCGCGAACGCGCTTCAAATGGCGGAATATGCCATTACCATGATGCTGGTCCTCGGAGCCAATATTAAAACCATGATCGACAACCAGACAAAAGCATTCTGGCCGGAAAAGCGCTGGGAAGTTTTCAAGCATCAGGAATTGCGCGGAAGCACGGTGGGACTGGTGGGCTACGGCAGCATAAACCGTGAAGTTGCCCGTTTATTGCTCCCCTTTCAGGCCACCATCCTGGCAGCCAAACGTGACCTAAAACAATTGAAAGATGACGGGTATATCCCGGAAGGTACCGGGGATCCGGAGGGTGATTATTTCACCAGACTCTATCCCATTGAAGCGTTACATTCCATGTTGCGTGAGTGTGATTTCGTCATCCTCGCTCTCCCCCTAACACCTTCCACCCGTGGTATGTTCAGCGCAGATGAATTTGCTGCCATGAAATCCTCGGCATACTTCATCGATCTTAGCCGTGGCGGGATCGTTGACCATGCAGCACTGAAGGAAGCCCTGGAAAAGAAAGTAATTTGTGGTGCAGCCCTTGATGTGTATCCCGAAGAACCCCTGCCTGCAACCAGCCCGCTTTGGAAAGTATCCAATCTGATCGTCTCTCCCCATGTTGGCGGGGTCAGCCCCCATTACAATAACCGGGCGGTTGATCTGTTCTGCACCAATCTCCAACGATATCTGGAAAAAACACCGCTTTTCAATCGTTTTGATCCGGAAAAAGGGTATTAAGCGATTAGAATTATCGGGTTATGAAAAACCCGAACATCGACGTTATCTTATTTGATCTGGGCAGTACACTGATCTATTTCGATGGGAATTTGCCGGATGTTATGGCCAATGCCTATCAGGAGCTTGCCACTTCCCTGCTGGAAGGCGGTTATACCCTCAACAAGGATGTCTTCCTGTCTGAATTCCTATCCCGTCTGGAAGCCTATCACAGCGAACGGGATTCGGAGTTAATAGAATACTCAACGGAACAGGTGTTGAGGATTGTCCTCCAGCGTCAGGGTTTGAAAGCCGTTCACAGGGAACATTTGCGCCCCCACCTGGCCCGTTTCTATTCAGTAACCCAGGCATGCTGGAAAGTGGAACAGGATACCCACTCAACATTAAAAAAGCTCAAAGAAGCCGGATACCGGTTGGGGATCATTTCCAACGCCGGCGACGATTGGGATGTCCAAACCCTCGTTGATAAAGCGAACATCCGGCCTTTTTTTGACTATATCAGCACATCGGCAGCAGCCGGAATCCGGAAGCCGCATCCCAAGATATTCCAGATGGCCTTTGATGCCATGGCAATTCAACCGGATCAAGCCGTTATGATTGGTGATACCCTGGGAGCTGATATACTCGGTTCCAAGAACCTGGGTACTCACAATGTCTGGATAACCCGTCGCGTGAACCGGTCAGGTATGCAAACCCTGGAAGAACGCATCAAACCCGACCGTGTCATCTCTACTTTGGCTGAATTACCCGCCCTGTTGGATTCCTGGCCGGAATAATCTCATTTCATCCTTCTGAAAGCAACCTGCCCTCCATGCCTGTCACGAAAAAACCGGTTCCGTATCTTGCCCTGGTTCTGGGGATCCTGTGTCTGTCCATGTCTGCCATATTCGTCCGTACCGCGCAGGCACCCGGGATTGTCACATCCTTCTACCGGATGACAACTGCTTCCCTCATACTTTTACCGGTGATCCTGATCAAATCAAAAGGCAGGCTCAATCTGAAACCAACCTGGTTGCTGGCTCCTCTGGCAGCAGGTTTTATCACCGCGCTGGATCATGGAGCCTGGAGCACGGCAGTCGCGTATACCAGTATCGCCAACGCGAACCTGATCAATTTCATCGCCCCTGTCTGGGTGGCTTTAATTTCATGGATATTCTGGAAACAGAAGCTTCCGGGCTGGTTCTGGATCGGATTGGTTCTGGTGATTGCCGGCATGACCTTTGTGTTCGGATCAAACCTGTTCCTTCACCCGTCTTTCAGCAAGGGCGATGCCCTGGCACTTTTGTCTTCCTTCTTCTTCGCCGGTTACTATCTAATTACTCAAAAAGCCCGTTCACGAGTCGACGCATTAACCAGCACTGGTTTGATCGCCTTTGGGAGTGCCGTGGCTTTGTTGATTATCTGCCTTTTCAGTCAGGCTCCTCTGACAGGTTTCCCAACGAATACCTGGATGATCTTCATCGCTTCCGGCATCATCTCGCAGGTAGGCGGATATTTTTGCATGACCTACGCATTGGGTCATATTCCGGCATCCATTGTCTCACCGACAATGATCGCTTCCCCGGTCATCTCCGCCCTGCTGGCAATTCCGATTGCCGGTGAAAACCTGAGCCTGTTCCAGATCGCCGGTGGTATTCTGGTCTTTGCCGGAATTATCCTGGTCAACCGGGTGCAGACCAATGAAAAGATCAGTCCATTGGTTGAAGTTGAAAGCAAATGACCATCGAGCCACCCATTTCATTAGTCGTAACTTTGAACGGATATTGTTTTCCCCCGCCAGCCCAGTATATGAATTCCTGAAATAAGCCGGCAATAAAATGAAGCCAGACGGTTCTTACCGGTGATAGCGTTCCGCCGGTGGCCGGGCGGGCGTTTATGGTCATTTGGTCACCGTTTCTATCGATCGTAATTGCAGCTGCCTGCCATTCTACCAGCAGACCAGTCAGTTTCTCCACACCATCTTGCAGACGCTGCTTTTGCGGTTGCAACCTGAATTGCAGACTGTTGATCCCGATTGCTTTCCCATAATAACGGACGATATATTTAAAAGAGGCAGATCCACCGCGCAGGAACAGACCGCTTGCCGGAACTTCACCAAGCATTGATATTGCATGCTTAGCGGCATACTCCGGTTGGATAAATCCCTCAATTTCCTCCCCGAGAGTTTTTTTCACTAAATCCTCCGGAAGGATCTCTTCCATCCCCATGCGGAAAATATCCATTAATTCAGGCAGCCCTGAAATCTTTGTCATGCAGCCGTTTCTGTATTCACCTGTGAATTATTGCACCTCCAGGCGCTTTTTTATAATATCAAGCAGGCTGAGAAGCACTTTCTTCACAGGATCCATGTCTGTGGCAATACAGGGTAGAACGGGAACATCATCCCGCAACCGCAAGGCATGTCGAATATCCTCAACATCCCAGGCTTCTTCCAGATCCTGTTTGTTGACAGCAACCACAAATGGTGAATCAGCATGATCAGAGAAGGATTCAAGGATATAACGGGCTTCCCGGAACGTTTCTGGACGGGTGCTGTCTACCATGAGAATAAAACCCAGCATGCCTTCTGACAGAATGTCCCACATAAACTCGAACCGGCGCTGCCCGGGTGTGCCATAAATATGCAGTACCAGGCCTTTATCCACAGTGAGGCGGCCAAAATCAAGGGCAACGGTTGTTGTATCTTTTACTTTCTCCGCGTCGCTACTGATCTTCTGCTCCGTTGAGACAACTTCAATCTCACTGATCGTACGGATAAATTCCGTTTTTCCGGCATTGAACGGACCAGTGATGACCATTTTTACGATTTGAATTTGAGGAGTTGTACCAGCCAAAATTACAAACCTCTAATCCGGTTTATTAACCGATTTACTAGTGATCTCTGTTCTTCTTTCGTCTGGTTCGGCAGAAGTGTCGTTACCGGTAACGGACGTGCCTGTTCCGCCCTTATCACTTCAACCAGACCCGCCTGCAGCAGACCATATACAACCCGGCGGATCTGCAGGTCATCCATTGATGTCGCCTGTGCGATCTGGCGGACAGTGTTCTTTGGATTGACGAAAGAAACAACCTTCCACTCTTCCACGGTCAAGTTTACTTTCCGCAGGTTGTTTTCAGGGCGGTCAGAGAAACGCAATGAAACATCCAGGTTTGGAATTTCATCCATTAACAATTCCATTTCCTGGATATGGCGGGAACCTTCCATGATCAGGTTCTCAAGATCCATATTCAATGCGATCTTGTCTTCCGGTGGCGGCTCATTGGGAATGAACCGGAAAACCCCTTCCTGCCATGTAAACAGTCGACGAACAATGGCAACATGATGTTGCTGCAAACTATTCAGGATCGTTTCCCGAGAAACGAACCCTGCATTAATCAACTGCAATCCAAGTTCCTTATCCCATATGGCTCCCCCTTTTGATTTGATTGCCCTGTACAGGTTGGGACTGATCCGCTGATTCTGATACAGCACAGAAGCCAGGGTTGAATCCTCATTCGCGGTTAACGCGCAAGCCAGCCTGCCATCCCTGAAGTACACATGGGCAGTCTCCCCCCTCTGGATGATCTCCAACATACCGGTCTTTCGAGCTAAATTAACCAGGTTAAGCAGTTGTGCAAACGGAAAGTCTCGGAGATTTCCTTGCAGTGCCATAACGCCCCTATCAATAAGAGTGCATATCCAATTGACGATTATACCGTTCCCGAATGTTTTGGTCAAACCAATAACAGGTATAATTAATCAAAATTTGTGGCCGGAGCCCTCGATCTATGCGTCATCAAACAATAATGATCTTCAACCCAATTGCCAATCTCGGCCGGGCATGGCCAGTGGCATCAAACCTGCGCCGGGTGGCAGAAGACCTGGGTGGCGCGGATTGGTCCGGTACAGTTTATCCGGGTCATGCCAGTGAGATCGCGCAAAAAGCCGCTACCGATGGATACAAAACTGTTGTCGCGGTCGGTGGAGATGGAACCATTCATGAAGTGATCAACGGGTTGATGGCGGTTGAATCTAAAAAACGTCCCCGCCTGGGAATTGTGCCGGTTGGTTCCGGTAATGACTTTGCCGGCACCATGGGAATTCCACGGGATTCTGAAACCGCGATGCGTAAAGTGTTTTCCGGCACCTCCCGAAAGATCGACGTTGCCAGTGTTCTGGACAATAGTGGACGCAAGGAATACTGGATGAATACGCTGGGCATGGGATTTGACTCGGCCGTCAATTTTCATTCACGCGAGGTTCCGGTTTTTCAGGGATTCATGATTTACTTTCTGGCTGTTTTTCGTACAATAGTAGAAAACTATCGTCCATTCCAAATTACCGGTACAATTGATGGAGAACCTATCGAACAAAAAACTCTTATGTTTACTGTTGCCAATGGCAGACGGGAAGGAGGCGGGTTTTTACTCGCCCCGGATGCTCTTCAGGATGACGGATTGCTAAATTACACCCTTGTGGATGTGATTTCCCGTCCAAAAATGTTAATGGCGATACCGAATTTTCTTAAAGGCACACATTCCAGCTTGAATTATGTAAAGACCGGAACATTTAAAAAGATAACATTGAAATCAGATAATCCCCTCTGGATCCATGCTGACGGCGAAATATTTGCCGGTTTTTCCTCCCAGGTAACAGAATTGACCTTAGAAGTATTGCCGGAAGCGATTGAATTAATCTTATAAAACACAAAAAAAGGTAACGTGCCCGATATAACCCAAACCCTTCAAGATGCCGATCTCGGCTTCCTTAAATTTGTCGCCTCTTCATGGGAAATCCATGACCTTCCGGATGACCCGGAAAGTATTGTTGCCGCATTGCAGATTAAAGTCGCCGATGCGGAAACGGTTCAACAACTGGCAGCCGCCCTTCCTCCGGAAGCTCTATCTGCCGTACGCGCATTGATTCAGAAACGCGGCCGGGTTTCATCCACCATTTTTGAACGCACCTATGGCGAGATCCGTACCATGGGTGTTGGCCGCCGTGAGCGGGAACATCCCGAGCTGAATCCGGTTTCCGTTGCAGAAATCCTGTGGTATCGCGGTTGGATCGGGCGTGCTTTTCTCGGAGGGGGCGGTCGCCCGGAAGATACGATCTACCTGCCGGATGAAATCTACGCTGCCCTTACCGATCTTGAAGAAGAAGAACAAACATCCACCCCAGCTTTTTCAACCCAGATGCAGGAAAGCCGGATCTGGTTCTATCGTGACGGTGTTCTGGAACAGGCCTGTACTGTTCTGGCTGCCCTGCGTTCCGGTGAAACGGTGGAAGACCTCCCTCCGCGTCGCGGCGCTGTTCCAACTCCGGTTCTGGTAGCCTGGCTGCGCTGTCTGAAATGCCTTGATGATCAAAACCATATCCAGCCGGAAGCCATCCGGCGGTTCCTGGAATCACTGCGGCCACAGGCTTTATACATCCTGATACAGGCCTGGCGGGGTTCAATGGAATTCAACGAGCTGCGCATGTTGCGCGGACTCGAATTTGAAGGTACCTGGACCAATGATCCGGCGGATACGCGTGAACATATTATTGACTTGATCAACACTCTGGCCGGCGATGAATGGATGGATCTGGCAGAATTTGTAGAATCTGTCAAACAGAAAGACCCGGATTTTCAGCGTTCCGGCGGTGATTATGATTCCTGGTTTATCCGGGAAAGTCGTTCCGGAGAATATTTGCAGGGATTCGAAAGCTGGGATCGTGTGGAAGGAGCGCTCTTGCGCTTCTACATCACCGGCCTGTTGTACTGGCTCGGGCTTGTCGAATTGACCCGCCCCACTCCGGGAATAGTCCGCTTCCGTCTTTCACCCTGGTGGCCTGCCATAAACGGTGATATGGAGATCATTGAAGCCAAAGACAACTCGACTCCTTTGCAGATCAACCGCGCCGGAGAAATCCTGGCGCCACCCCGGTTTAATCTGGCGACCCGCTACCAGATTGCCCGATTCGCCCAACCGGTTGATTATCAGGGAAAGGGGTATCTGTACCGGATTTCGGCTTCCGGCCTGGCAACATCTCAGGAACAGGGATTGACCCCTTCGATGTTGGAACGCATGCTGCATAAATATTCCCGCGGCGCCATTCCGCCCAATGTACGCAACGCGCTTCACACCTGGGAACAAACCGGTTCACAGGTGCGCATCAGCGAAATGACACTTCTTCGTGTTAACGACCCCCAGGTTCTTAAGCGATTGAAAGAAAGTTCTGCGGCCCGATTTTTGGGGGAAAGCTTTGGAAGCCATGCCGTTGAGATCAAACCGGGTGCGGAAGACAAGATCCGCCAGGTACTGACCGAAATGGGGTTGATCTTATAGATTTGTGAAAAATAACCCTAAAGTTCCAGGAACTTATTGATTCTTCCAGCCAACATCACAGAGATGAAATGGCTGCAAAGTCTGGCATTTCGCATCCGATTAATCGCATTTGAATTTTGTACGCTCCGTTTTGTATAATGATTTCATTGGAAATCCCCCCAAGAAAATGAAATAAGGAGTTGCAGAATGAAACGCCTCCTGAGCTTGTTTTTCGGTTTTTTGATCGTAATATCTACAACCGGTGCGGTTCTTCCCCAACCAGTGGAACAGGGTGAGAATCCCGCAGCACCTTCTTCACCCGTCAAATTGATATTTATTCACCACTCAACGGGTGAAAACTGGTTGAATGATGAAAACGGCGGATTGGCCCGCGCTTTGCAGCAATATAATTACTTCCCCAGTGATACCAACTACGGCTGGGGACCTGATGGCATCGGTGACCGGACGGACATTCCAAACTGGGTCGAATGGTTCCGGAGCGAGAATACCCCCACGATCATGCAGGCGGTGTACTCAGAAAATGAAGTGCATTCCCCTTATGAACGCAGTATGACTGATCCCGGCGGGGAAAATCAGATCATTATGTTTAAGTCCTGTTTTCCCAACTCTGATCTGGAAGGTAGCCCAAATGATCCCCCCACCCCCGGTACCGATTTGAATATGGGGAATGCCAAATATGTATATAACGAAATCCTGAAATACTTCAAGACCCGTCCCGATAAGTTGTTTGTGGTGATCACAGCCCCACCACTCACCGATGGAACACATGCCGCCAACGCCCGGGCATTCAACAACTGGCTGGTCAATGACTGGCTGAAGGAGAATAATTACACGCAACCCAATGTTGCAGTCTTCGATTTTTACAATATCCTGACCGGCCCCGACAACCACCATACCTATGTAAATGATCGAATAGAGCATACGATCAACAATAATCGGAACACATCCTATTACCCATCAGAAGACGACCATCCCAACCGGGCGGGCAACCAGAAAGCCACGATGGAATTCATTCCCATGTTGAACATCTTATACAACCGCTGGCAGGCGACAGCCCCGATTCAACCCGCGGAAGAACCTCAGGAAGCACCTCCAGCCGCGCAACCTGAAGCACCTGCCCCGGCAGCGGTCTCTGTAGAGGGGATGCTGTTCGATTTTGAATCCGATGACCGGGTATGGGAAGCCAATGTGGATGAAGCCGTACAGGGCACCGCGCTGGATTGCCAGGCCAGTCCAGGTAACGCCGCGTCTGGATCACGAAGCATGCAGATCACATTCAATGTCGTGGCTGAAAGTTGGGCTACCTGTTCATATTTCTTTGACTCCCCGACAGACCTGAGTGCCTCGGATGGCATCCAGTTTATGCTCTTTGTGGATGAACCGGGAGATGCGCTTCATCTGGATGTCTTTATGGATATTAACGGGGAACGGGCCACTTTTGCGCGTGAAATACCCTTCTCATCCCCCGTCGGGAGTTGGGTGGCTGTGCAAACAAAATGGTCGGACTTGAAGCGTGTGGAATGGGAAACGGATGGTGGATCCCCCTTTACTCATCCGGATCAAATTACGGGATTCGCGTTCGGGTTTCCAGCCGGTGATACTGTCAACCGGGGCTTGATCCACATCGATGATATCCAGACGATTTCCGGGAAACAGTCGTCCGCCCCGCCCTCAGAACCCCAGCAGGTTGCCGTTGTGCCGATTGAAGAAAATGGGGACCAACCGGAAATGGAAGAACCGAATCAGACTTCCGGGAAAAAAAACAGCTTTCTTCCCATATGCGGTTCTATTGCACTGGTACCGGTTGGAACCCTGGTATTTCTGACCAGCCGAAAGTCGACCAATAGACTATCAATTACCCCGTAAGATTCTGAGCCGGGGCTTTTTATCTTTACCTATTCCAAATTGATCAAGGAGCATACATGGCAAACCGATTGAACTGGATTCAGGAGGAAATTGATTCCCTGCAGAAAGCCGGTCTTTTCAACCGAATTCGCACCATCAGCAGTCCGCAGGGAGCCTGGTTGGTTGTCGACGGGAAGAAATCACTGAATTTTTGTTCCAATAATTACCTGGGATTTGCCAACCATCCCCGTCTGGTGAAAGCCGCCAAAGAAGCCACAGACCGCTTCGGCATTGGTCCTGCTGCAGTACGGACCATCGCCGGGACCATGGACCTCCACCTCGAACTGGAGCGGCGCATGGCTGCATTCAAGAAAGTTGACGCAGCCATTACCTTTCAATCCGGATTTTGCGCCAATCTGGCTACCATTCCCGCGTTGGTGGGAAAGGAAGATGTAATCTTTTCAGATGAATTGAACCATGCGAGTATTATCGACGGTGCACGCCTCTCCGGGGCAAAGATCATCCGGTTCGCCCATGCTGATCCGGCTTCCCTGGAACAGGTCATTAAAGAAGCCGAAGGAACCTACCGCCGTGCCCTGATTGTGACGGATGGTGTATTCAGCATGGATGGCGACATCGCACCTCTGGATAAGATCTATGAAATCGCAGAATCTTACGATATTTTATTAATGGTCGATGATGCGCATGGTGAAGGTGTTCTGGGAACCGGAGGCCGCGGTATCGTGGATCATTTCCATCTGCATGGTAAAGTCGATATTGAAGTTGGAACCATGTCAAAGGCTTTCGGTGTCATGGGCGGTGTGGTGGCGGGAAAACCGGTGATCATCGACTGGCTCCGGCAGCGTGGCCGTCCATTTCTGTTCTCATCCGCTGTCACACCACCGGATGCCGCCGCCTGTATCGCGGCCGTGGATGTGCTGGAGGAATCGACCGAACTGGTGGACCGGTTATGGGAGAACGCCCGCTATTTCAAGGCTGAAATGAAAACTCTCGGGTTTGACACCGGTGTAAGCACTACACCCATTACCCCGGTCATGCTGGGTGAAGCCCCTCTTGCCCAACAATTCAGCCGTGAACTATTTGAGAAGGGTGTCTTTGCCATGGCACTGGGATTCCCCACAGTTCCCAAAGGCAAGGCGCGCATCCGGGTGATGATCTCTGCCGCCCACAGCCGGGATGATCTCGACCAGGGACTGGCTGCCTTTTCAAAGGTTGGAAAGGACCTGGGTGTGATCCGGTAAGTTTGTCGAAACACTTCAATCCATAACGCAAACAAGAGACTGCCGCCATGGACAGTCTCTTGTTTGCATGACCGGCAATTAGATATTTAGCCTGTATAATCAGTCAATATTTCAAAATCCGGGAATCATTTTATGAAAAACAAACAGCAACAATACGTCATATCCATCATGTCACGTGATCGGGTGGGAATCGTCCATGATGTCTCGCAGGCTATCAGCAGCCTGGATGGCAATATTGCCGATATCCGGCAAAGTGTGCTTTGCGGATATTTCACCATGATCCTGCTGGCGGCTTTTCCGGATTCTGTCACAAGACGGGATATCGAGCGCCGGCTAGCCGAGGTGGACGCGCGCAGTGAGACGGCCATTGATGCGACCGTCAAGGAGGTGGAAATTGCCGGGACTATTGCCCGCAATTCCATACCGGATAATGCTTATGTGCTGACCGCTTCCGGACCGGATAGGATCGGTTTTGTGGCTACAGTTTCATCATTCTGTGCCACCAACAACATCAACATAGTTGACCTTTCCACGACCCGGTCTGATGGTGATTATGTAATGATCTTGATCGTTGACCTGACCTGCTGCCCCTCGATCGATGGGGTCCGCCGTGATCTGCAGGAGTTCGCCCGTTCAAACGGCTTGCGTATTGTTTTACAGCATTATGATATTTTCCGGGCTGTGAATGAAATCAACCTGCCCGTACATTGAAATAACAGGAATTATTCGCCATGATTCAATCCGATGAAATTCTAAATACCGTTGATATGATCCAGAAAGAAAATCTGGATGTCCGTGCCGTAACCATGGGCATCAGTCTGCTGGATTGCCACCGTGAAGATGTGGCAGCCACCTGCAAAGCGATCAAGAAGAAAATCCGCCGGCACGCTGAGAATCTCGTTTCCACCTGTGAAGCGATCAGCAGCGAATATGCCATTCCCGTCGTAAATAAGCGTATATCCGTCACTCCCATTTCGCATGTCGGTGCCGGATTTGATTCAGCCGGATTTGTGGATATCGCCATGGCATTGGACGAAGCCGCCGCGGAAGCCGGTGTTGATTTTCTGGGTGGTTTTTCCGCCGACGTTGCCAACGGTATCACCCGCTGGGACAGGGATTTTCTCGCGTCCATCCCTGCCGCCATGAGCTGCACCAAAAAAGTCTGCGCCTCGGTCAATGTCGGCACTACCCGAAGTGGTGTCAATATGGATGCCATTGTGCTTATCGGAAAGACGATCAAAGATCTTGCCGGGCGATCCGCGGATAGCGGTGGATTCGCCGCCGCCAAATTCGTGGTTTTCACCAACCAGCCGGGGGACAACCCCTTTATGGCGGGTGCGATCCACGGACTGGGACAGCACGAAGTCATGATCAACGTGGGTGTCAGTGGACCGGGGGTGATCGCCCGCGCCTTGAAACGCAAGATCGAGCTTGCAGAGGGCCGCGAACTCGGCCTTCAGGATCTGGCGGAAGAGATCAAACGCACGGCATTCCGCGTGACCCGTTGCGGTGAGTTGATCGGCCGTCAGGTGGCAAACACCCTGGGTGTCCCGTTCGGTGTGGTTGATCTATCCCTTGCACCCACTCCGAATGTGGGAGACAGCGTGGGTGAGATCATCCAGATTCTCGGTGTGGATGCGGTCGGTGCACCGGGTTCTACTGCCATCGTGGCCATGTTAAATGATGCCGTAAAGAAAGGCGGAACGTTTGCCAGTCAGAGTGTGGGAGGTTTGAGTGGGGCTTTCATTCCCGTTTGTGAAGACCAGACCCTGGCGAATGCTGTCCGCGATGACAATCTGGTAATAGAAAAACTGGAAGCCATGACCAGTGTGTGTTCGGTTGGCCTGGATATGATCGCCATTCCCGGTTCTGTGGACGCGGCGACCATTTCCGCCATCATTGCCGACGAAATGGCTATCGGGATGATCAATAATAAAACAACAGCTGTACGGCTCATCCCGGTTCCAGGCAAAGAAGCGGGTGAAATGGTTTCGTTTGGTGGATTATTCGGCGAGAGCGCCATTGCCCCGGTACGCAATGTGGGTAAATCGAACCGCTTTGTAGGGTTTGGCGGGAAAATCCCCGCCCCCATTCACAGTCTGCGTAATTAAGACTTGTATCACCAATAAATTTATACTAACATTGAATTCATGACCATCGAAATATATATAGAGGGGTTATCATATGTTACATGAAGAGAAAGAAATCAATTCTATTTCGGAATTTGTTAATTCATTGAAAAACGATATACCCAAAAATGAAAAGCATGTGTGGTATCGGGGACAAGCAAATACCACTTGGAAACTGATACCCTCCTTAGGGAGGAAACAGAAACATTCACCTCAATTGGAATACTATCTAATAAAACGCTTTAGGCAAAATGCGACCCAATTAGTTCATATCAATGGCGGAGACTATTGGGACTGGTTACTTTTGATGCAGCACCATGGAGTTCCAACTAGATTATTAGATTGGACTGAGAATCCATTAATAGGACTTTTTTTTGCCATCAATGAAAAACCAAATAAAACAGCTGCAATCTGGATGTTACTACCATCAAAATTAAATAAATTATGCAATATTATTCCTCAAATAAGCTATGATATACCATCTTTTGACGACCCAGTCCTTGGTACTTACTCTATTGAGAACCTTGTTAGGGAAGATTCAAGTCATCTAAAACCAATAGCAGTCATTGTCCCTCGGTCAAATCCTAGGATGCAAGCACAGATGGGTGTTTTTACTGTTATGCATAGAGATCCAATCCCTGTTGAAGATATTGAAGATAAATCACATATATGGAAATATATAATACCAGCTGCCTCAAAAGCTGTAATAAAAAAAGAGCTTAAGATACTTGGAATCAATAAATTTAGCATTTTCCCAGAATTAAGTAGTATTGGCGAAATGGTAACAGAGGAATTGAAATGACAAAGATTAATATTTATGAATTAGGCGATTCTGGAATACTCTATATTTATTCAATTAGAAAAAAGATTAAGATAGACCCTGAATATCAAAGAATGGGGGGAATTTGGACTCTCGATAAAAGGCAATTGCTTATCGATTCAATCCTTAATGGATTTGATATTCCAAAATTGTATTTTCATCGTCGAATTTCCATTCAACATAACGAACATGATTCTTTTAAATTTTCTATTATTGACGGAAGGCAAAGGTTAGAGACAATTTGGGGATTTATTGATGGAGAATTTTCTCTTTCGGAGCAATTTGTTTTTTTCGAGGACGAAAGAATAAAAGCGGCAAACTTAAGTTATGCTTATTTATCAAAAGAATATACTGAATTGAAAATTAAGTTTGATCAAAAAAAACTTCCAATAATAAGTGTAGATACTGACGATATTGACATTATCGAAGAAATGTTCTCAAGGTTAAATGAGGCTGTAACTCTGAATGCTGCTGAAAAAAGAAATGCATTTGGGGGTGCTATGGCAAGGACAATTAACAACCTTTCTTCTCACAAGTTCTTTACTGAAATAATTCCTATTTCAAACAAAAGATATCAACACAAGGAAATTGCAGCAAAATTTTTACTTCTTGAATTCAACAATAAGATTCTGGATACAAAGAAAGCATTCTTGGATAAATTTGTAAAAGACTTTAAAAGGAGAAAAGACACAGAAGCGAGTATATTCTCAGATAGAGTAATTTCTGTATTGTACAAAATGTGTCGAGATTATGAAAGAAATGATACATTGTTGAAAACGCAAGTTATGATAATAATATACTTCCT
>CAYRHB010000074.1:6967-18933 GCA_964424035.1 uncultured Leptolinea sp. | reverse complement strand
CTATCAAGAGACCTCACCCGGCAGCTACAGGCGGCCACACTGGCTGTAAGCAACCTGGCTACCGGGCAGACTCTCACCCTGCTGGATGGTTCCGGGAAATTGGATGAAGTGAACCGGTTGTATGAGGCTTTTAATACCCTGGTCACACGATTAAAAAACCTGGAAGAAAACAGGAAACGCCTGCTGGCAAACCTGGTTCATGAGATCGGACGTCCGCTGGGATCGCTTCAATCTGCCGTCCTGGCACTCAAGGGAGGTGCCGATCGGGACATGGAATTACATGCCGACCTGTTGGATGGAATGGCTGGTGAATTGGGACGGTTGGACCATCTGGTGGGTGACCTGGCCAATCTACATAACGAATTGGCCGGGACATTGATCATCAACCGCCAACCCGTGGATGTGGGAGATTGGCTGCATCGAATTACCGGAACATACCGTGAAGAAGCCATCACCCGGGGATTGGAATGGAAATGCGATCTGGCTACTGACCTTCCGGTTGTGAGTCTGGATGAAGAGATGTTGACTCTGGCGGTTCAAAACTTGATCAGCAATGCCATCCGATATACCCCATCCGGGGGGAATATTTCTGTGGAAAGTGAAGCTGGTGATATTGCCCTGCGAATTGAAGTGGCTGATACAGGCCCGGGGATACCTGAGGATGAGATCCAGGGGATCTTTGAGCCGTTCACCCGGGGTAGTTCAGCGCGGCGCTTTCCACAGGGAATGGGGCTTGGCCTGACCATCGCCCGTGATATGGTTGAAGCCCATGGGGGATCCATCCGGGTTGCCAGCTCCCCGGGGGAGGGCAGCCGGTTTGAGATTCGCATTCCCATCCCAACTTCTTAAGGTTGTCTTAAACTTCCCATTATTATTTCATAAAGACAGAATAGCCTGCAGTGGGTATTCTTGATGCTGAACCTATATTAAACAAAGAGGTAGAAGCATATGAAAAGAATATCAACCGTGTTGAGTGTTTTATTGATAGCAACAGTACTCCTTTCGGCATGCAGCTTTACCATGCCGCAGATATCAAAAACCCGTCCGGCATCCCCCACGACGGAAGCGCAGGCTGCACAGGCCGGTCAATCACCTGTATCCACCGCCACAGTTGTGCCTGAGAGTGATGCAACCCCGGCTTCGTTTGATTCTTCAGCCCTGGATGCCTACCAGGCAACCCTGACCCAGGTATATGAGCGTGTGAACCCATCTGTGGTCAGTATTGAAGTCGTTTCGCGGGTCACCCGGCAAATTCCTGATCTAAATCTGCCGGATAATTTCCCTGATCTGCCCGGGTTCTCATTCCCTGAACAGAATCAATCCGAACAGCAATTACAGCAAGGCGCTGGTTCCGGATTTGTCTGGGATAAGGAAGGGCACATTATCACCAACAATCATGTGGTTGATGGTGCTGAGATGATCAACGTGACCTTTGATGATGGCACCAGCCTTGAGGGCAAGGTCATTGGCACCGACAAGAACAGCGACCTGGCTGTAGTGAAAGTGGACAAGGGTATTGTTGACTTGAAGCCGGTTGAACTAGCTGATTCCACAAAATTAAAGGTGGGCAGTCTGGTTATGGCCTTGGGCAATCCTTTCGGGTTGGAAGGCAGCTTTAGTGTGGGTGTTGTCTCTGCCCTGGGACGGTCATTAACAGTAGACGACACATCATTAACCGGAAGTTATTCCATCCCGGATATCATTCAAACTGATGCCCCGATCAATCCGGGAAATTCCGGTGGTGTACTGGTCAACACAAAGGGGCAGGTTGTTGGTGTGACAACAGCAATCGAATCCCCTGTGCGGGCCAATGCCGGTGTTGGTTTTGCCGTGCCATCCGCGATTGTCCAGAAGGTGGTTCCCGCGTTGATCCAGGATGGCACATATAACTACACGTATCTCGGATTGAGCGGTGGAACATTGACCTCTGATATGGCGCGGGCCATGGACTTGAAAGAAACCCAACGCGGTATCCTTGTGAATTCCATCAACCCGAATACCCCGGCAGACAAAGCCGGTTTGAAGGGCAGTACCAAGGAAACCAAGATCCAGGGACAGACAGTAAAAGTTGGTGGTGATGTGATCATCCGGATTGACGAACAGGACCTGCGCCGGTTTGAAGATCTTGTCAGCTACCTGGCCAGTTCGACAGTGGTTGGACAGAAGGTAACACTGGATATTATCCGTGATGGTAAGGAAATGCAGGTGGAAGCCACGCTGGAAGCCCGTCCTGAAACAGAGAAGACCGCTGTCCCTGAAGAAGAAGCCATCAAAGGGACTGCATGGATGGGTGTTACTCTGATCGAGTTGGACAAGGATATCCTCAATGCCATGGATTTGAATACCGATACCAAAGGTGTTCTGGTGACATCGATCGAAAAAGATGGTCCAGCAGACAAAGCCGGTTTGCAGGGTGGCGACAAGCCGCTCAAGGTCAATGGAAGCGAGATCATGGTCGGTGGAGATATTGTGACCGCCTATGATGGAGATTCTATCGAAAGCATCCGTGACCTGCGCAATAAAATCCTGCGGGCAAGCCCGGGCGATGAGGTAACCCTGACCATCCTGAGGGATGGTTCGGAAAAAGAGCTGAAATTGACACTCGCAGCGCGACCCGCTGAATAACCTTCCCCGGACTTTTCTCCCGGACAGGCTCGTCTACGACCGCCACGTGTAGATGAGCCTGTTCTCTTATTTTCAACAAGAAAACCTGCCTGACCACCTGTATAATTTGAATACACTCCATCCAATCCGAGGAACCGGTCATTGGCAACAGAATCAACCAGAGATAAATTGATATCCATATTCTTCTTTGCCATAGTACTGGCAGTGGGGATACTGGTCTTCAGGGATTACGGCGTTCACTATGATGAAAAGTGCCAGATCGTCATCGGTGTCACCAACTACCGGTATATAAACCAGGGTGACCCATCCCTGTTGGAATTTCAAGATAGATATTACGGGCCGCTATTTGAATTACCGCTGGTGGTGCTTTTTCATGACCTCCCCGCGCCTTGGATGGTCTATTTACGCCATTTATCCGTATTCCTGACATTTTTTTGCGGTTCGATTGCTTTTTACTATATCGCCAGGCGCCTGTACCGAAATGCCCGCTGGGCATTGCTGGCCTGTCTGTTGCTGACCACCAACCCGCGCATATTCGCGGACGCTTTCTACAACTCCAAGGATATCCCTTTCATGGTCATACTGATCCTTGGGATAGCCAGCCTGATCCATTGGTTGGACGTACTGGAAAACAAACCTTTTACCCGGCCGGTTTGGATGGCGGTCCTTTTGCATGCGCTGATTTCAGCTGCCGCTGTGGCCATCCGCATACCGGGGCTGGTCCTGACGGGAATTACCATCGGAGTTCTCCTTCTGGAGATTTTTGCCCGTCCGGTGCAGTGGCGACAGAAAGTAGTTATATTGGGCGTCTATCTGATCGTCACCTTTGCCTTTATCATTTTCTTCATGCCTGTCATGTGGCACGACCCATTCAGGGAGTTCGCGAACGCCATAAGCCAGATGAGTCGTTACAACCTGTGGACCGGATCGATCCTGTTCCAGGGAAACATGTTCCCGGCAAACAATCCGGTATGGAATTACCTGCCTGTCTGGATCGGGATCACCACACCGTACCTTTCTCTGGCTGGTTTTGGGATCGGGATATTATTAATTCTCATTATGGCTTTCCGGCAAGCGGGGAAAATATTTGAACCTCGTAGCGTATTGACAAAAGAGAATCTGACCTGGATGGCGGCCATTGCCTGGTTTATCGTACCGGTCGCGGCGTTATATATTTTCCGGTCTGTCTTGTATGATGCCTGGCGGCAGATGTTCTTCATTTACCCGCCCATGGTGCTGATCGCCGTGTACGGAATCCGGCGGGTATGTGCCTGGATGAGTGACCGGTTTCTTCTATCCCGGTTCCTCCTGGGAGGGATTTTGATCATCGGGATACTCGAACCGTTAACCTGGATGTTGCACAACCATCCCCATGAAAATGTGTATTTCAACCGGCTGGCGGGTGATAAAGCAACCCTGCGCTGGCGGTATGATCTTGACTACTGGGGGCTTTCATATAAACAGGGGATTGACCATATACTTGCAACCGATACGAGGGACCAGATTAAACTCTCGGCTGTGGGTCCTCCATCATTGTATGTGGAATATATGCTCCCGCAGGAAACGGCTGCCCGCCTGTCATTTGTTGAACCGGACGAAGCGGATTATTTCCTGACCAACTACCGCTGGCATCCGGATGATTTCCCATACCCAGAAAAATACTATTCGGTCAATGTTGACGATATGGAAATCATGACGGTTTACCGCATCCAAGAGCCTGCGGAGCCCGATCAGAATTAAAGGATGCCTGTGAATAGTACCGATATCCGAAAATTGATAGCTAAATTGCCGGTCTGGTCTGTGGTTCTTTTACTGGCATCTGCCTACTGCCTTTATGTGCTAGCAAACCATTCGTGGGATCCAATGTCTTTTGTGGTCATTGGCCGGCAGTATGATCCTGCGCATGGAATTGCCAATATGGGGTATGACGGCCAGTTTGCCTACCGGATTGCCGTTGATCCCTCTGGCGCAACGCCATTCCTGGATATACCGGCATACCGGTATCAGCGTATTCTCTATCCGTTGACCGTCCGCCTGCTCGCATTGGGAAATGAGGCATTTATTCCGTGGATGATGATCCTCGTGAATCTCGCTAGCCTGGCTCTGGGGACACTGGCCACGGAAAAATTGCTTGCTGCCCACGGGCAATCCCGATGGTTCGCGTTGACCTTTGGCTTGTTCGCCGGGCAGATGCTGTCACTGCGCCTGGACCTGACCGAACCGATGGCTTTTTTGCTGGCACAGTGGGGCGTATACCTTTTTGACCGCAAACGTACCGGGTGGAGCGGACTGCTTTTTGCCCTGGCCGCGCTGACCCGTGAACTCACGCTGCTTTTCCCGGCTGCCTGTGCTTTGTCACTGCTGGCGGGCAACCGAAAAATGAAAGGGTTTATCTGGGGATTGGCAACCCTGTCCTCCTTTGCAGCCTGGCAGGTGGTCCTCAAATTGTCACTGGGTGAATGGGGTATCGGTTCGGGTGGAGAGCGGGCCAGCGCGTTTGAGATCATCCCGTTTAAAGGCTGGTGGGGTTACCATACCGAAGAGACAACGATCTTTGTCCTGTTCTCCATCTTTGTGCTGGCTGTAGCCCTGGTCCCGGCGACTGCCGGTATCCTGAGCGGGGTCAGGGGACTGCTGCGTAAACAATGGGGCGCGGGTGTCTGGATATTATTGTTGAACAGCCTGATCTTTCCTTTCCTGCCGACATCCAACGTGCTCAATCCGCCCGGTTTGGTCCGCATGGTCATCGGACTGGTGGCGGCCGTATTGGATTACGGGGCGATGGAAGGCTCAAAGAACGCGCTGCGGTTCAGTTTACTCTGGCTGTTCCTTCTGGCTTTTGGAGAAGGTCTGGTCGCCGTATATTGATCCGGCGGTTTGGATGAATGTGTAACAGGCTATATAATAATGACCGGGAGGACGCAATGAAGAGAGTAAGCGCGATCATCCTGCTCGGCCTTGTCACCCTTGCCTGCGCGTTAACGCCTGCCGTTGACCAGGGCGCGGTCCAGACGGCTGTGGCGGAAGAACTGGCCAACGAAATTAAAAGCCCGACAGTGGTCCCAACAGGCTGGGGGGTGCCCACCTTTCGACCGCCCATCGAGGTAACCCCGCTTCCGGCATCCGAGTTGGCGACACAAGCGGTGGTGACACCGATCCCGTCATTGACCATCGCGGTTCCCACTCCGATCCCCGCTGTGATCAAAAAATCCGGATCAAATACCGGCTACGTTCTGGTGCCGGAGATGGTTCCCGGCTACCGGTTTGTGGGCATCACAAATTCGGGGGATACGGCTTTCGCCGTATTCGGTTCTGACGCGGCGGGCAATAAGCAACATGTGTTTGTCAATACAACCGGGGCATATTCCGGCTGGCACCTGATCGCCGGGGAACTGGTGATCCCCCGGTTTGATGTGGTCTCCAATGGTGATTGGACTATCGAACTGCGGCCGGATGTCAAGGATGCGGTCCCCCTGATCACCGCCCCCACCGGGTACCATGGGGAAGGCGATGTTGTGCTTGCGGTCTACTGCGGCACGGCGCACAAGCCGGATGTGGCGGATTTTAATTATGGTGGTGAAGCCAGCTTCGCTGTCTATGCCACCTCTAAGACTGGCGAGCGCACCGAACTGGTCAACCAGCAGGGTCCGTTCCAGGGGCAGCTGGTTATGCCGTCGCGGCTGGTTTTTCTGGAAATCTATACCACCGGCGGGTGGGATATGAACATGACCGAGAAACCTGAGCAGCCTGCCGAATAGGTTCCCGGTCCGGGGCTCATTTGAATGCCAGCCCTGTAATGGCGACAAATACCAGCAGGAAGTGCATGTAATACACGATGGCCAGTGCGGGGTAGACCCACATCTTCGCCGTCGCGGATTGCGGGTGTTCGACAGCAATTGTTTTCTTATGTGTATGAATAAATAGGGGGGTGCTGATCACAAACAGGACATTCCACGCCAGCAGCCAGGGGGGATAGATGCCGCGGAATACACCTCCGGCCGCCTGGACCGCGAAAAGGTTGACGCACATCAACACCGCGCCGGTCAGGCCGGACAGTATCACGAACAGCAAACCGGAATACGCCTTCAAATCTCCGGTCCAGCCCCACCCGGAGGGTTCGCTGCCTCTTCTGGTTAAACCCAGGATGGTAAAGACCCCGATCAGGGCGGAGGAGGTGTTGACCAGCATATCACTCCAGCCGTACGTCCGCCCGGGGTGGATGCCCTGTTCCAGCTCATCCACCACACCCAGCAGCGACGCGCAGAGGAAGATCAGGATGAACAATCCTTTGCCCCGGTAATCACGCGACAGCGCGGCATACAACAGCCAGGCCAGCAGTACATATTCCGGGATGTGGATGTGTTTGTTCGGGTTTTCTTCGAGGTTCAGGATGACGGCTACGATCACCGCGCAGGGCAGGAGATATAGTGAATTCTTCCAGTTGATGTGTGCCTGACGCAGGTAGGCGATGTACCCCAACCCGAACAGGATTATGATCACGAAGGGGATCTTCCCGGCGAAAACCAACCCGTACCGGCTTTCAATATAGCGGTAGACCACGATGGCGTTGGGGATGAGGAAGACGTACAGCGCGATCAGAACCCACAACTGGAATGGTTGAAGAATTCTGGAACCGTTGGGGTTTGTTTGGTTTGACATTATTCTATTATTGGAGGCGTCCCCGGGGAGGCTCGAACTCCCGCTTCTAGCTCCGGAGGCTAGCGCTCTATCCACTGAGCTACGGGGACGGATGTGCCTATTTTACCACGGGGGCATCGGGTTTGAGCAATAGTTTTGTGCGCGTGATGGTGACCTCACTGGGGTCCAGCCCCAGCGCGGAGAGCACCTCATCCGCACGCCCGGTGGCACCCTCACGGGCGGCCAGAGTCATCTCCAGCCA
Source organism: uncultured Leptolinea sp. (assembly GCA_964424035.1). Taxonomy (GTDB): domain Bacteria; phylum Chloroflexota; class Anaerolineae; order Anaerolineales; family Anaerolineaceae; genus Leptolinea. The sequence continues at coordinate 11,408 of CAYRHB010000074.1, read as the reverse complement.
ACCTCCGTCGCCCTCAGGCACGGACTTCAGGTCTAGGATCAAGGGACGCAGGTCATAGGGTTTGCCGCGGCGTTCGCGCGGCAGGTTTTCGGCAGCCAGCAGGCGCACGACGGCTTCCCGCACCTCCCGAAAAAGCTCAACCGGCAGGAGCGCGGAACGGTAAACAGCAGAGTCGACGCGGGTCTGCAGCGCGGGGGTTGAAAGGGGCATCACTTCCACCGAGATGGCACGCAAACCGGCAGGCGCCGCCCGGTTAACCTGATCGCAGAATGTTGGCAGATCCGGGGGATCATTGAACCAGAAATCAGCCAGCTCGCGCTCGCCGCTGATGCCCAGCGGAATGGCGCTGGCCAGGTTGATGCGCGGTCCGGGGTGGAATCCCTGGGTGTAGGCAACTTTCAGCCTGGCACGCCGCAGAACCCGCTCCCAGATCTTCTGCAGGTCCAGCGCCCCGGTATAGACCAGCGGACCGGTTTTGGAAAAAGTCACCCGCACCCGGGTCAGTTCGGTCTGCAGGTTTGGTTGGGGGGTTTGGATGGTTTCCATGGTCAGGCGCTCACAGGCGTGGATTTGCGTTTGGGATGGGTCGGCGGGCAATTCCACTCACCGGGCTTGATATTATCGCGTATGGCCCCGTAGGAGGCCAATATGCCGCAATTGTGGCATCCTTCACGGCAATCGTCACGGGTCTCTCCGGACAGGCTCATACGGTAATCCTGTTTGAGATATTCCAGATCAATACCGCTGCCCAGGTGCTGCCAGGGCAGAATCTCGTCCAATTGCCGGGGACGGTGGCTATAGGTAAACGGGTCAATACCGCATTCCGCGTAGGCTTGCTGCCACAGGTCAAAGCGGAAGCGGTCCTGCCAGGCATCAAAGCGGCAGCCCAGTTCCCAGGCGTGTTGGATAACGCGAGCTGTGCGCCTGTCACCGCGTGACAGCCAGGCTTCCAGCAGGCTGGATTCCGGTTCAGCCCAGGTCATTTTCATACCGGGCCTTCGCAACTCATTACGCAGGAATGCCAGCTTCTCGCGGATGGAATCCGTCTGGTCACAGGCTGCCCACTGGAAGGGTGTGTGCGGTTTGGGGATGAAAGTACTGACCCCGGCATGCACCTTGACCCGGCCGCCAACCTTCTTGCGGCCGATGGCATGCACCTGCCGGCACAGGTCGGCAATGGCAGCCACATCTTCTATGGTTTCAGAGGGATGCCCGATCATGAAATACAGCTTGATGGACGTCCAGCCGTGGTCAAATATCTCGGCGGCAGTTTGCAGGAGTTGTTCGTTGGTAACGGGTTTGTTGATGATGCGCCGCATGCGTTCCGTGGCGGCTTCCGGCGCGAGGGTGAAACCGCCGGAAGGACGAAGGTCCCTTAAGCGTTCCATCAGTTCGACCGAAAAGGATTCGATGCGCAGCGAGGGCAGGGAAACGGATACCTGGCGGCCGGCAAAGCGGTCAATGATGGCCTGGGTCAGCTCAGTAATATGCGTATAGTCAGAGGATGAAAGCGAGAGCAGTGCGACTTCCTCATACCCGGTCTGGTCCAGCGCGGCTTCAATGGCGTTGACCACTTCATCCACCGGCCGTTCACGCACCGGGCGGAGGATATGCCCGGCCTGGCAAAAGCGGCAACCCCGGCTGCATCCGCGCATGATTTCCACCGCGACCCGGTTATGGACCGTATCAATATTGGGAACCAGGAAGCGGGTGACAGGCGGAGGAAGGGGAACGGCAAACCGTTTGTGGATTTGTGCAGGAGCATTCGGGTTCAACAAGGTCGTACCCGTCACCCGGCCGTCAGCGTCATACTGGATGTCATAAAATGATGGAATATATATGCCTTCGATGCGGGCCAGTCGTTCCAGCAAGCGGATTTTTGTCTCACCGGAGCGCTTCCATTCCTGCCAGGTTGCCAACAGATCGTCCATCACGGATTCGCCGTCGCCCAGGAAGAATGCGTCAATGAAGGGGGCCAGCGGCTCCGGGTTGAATGTGGAGTGCCCGCCGGCAATGATCAACGGGAAGGTTTCATCCCGTTCGGAAGCCAGGAAGGGTATCCCGGCCAGATCAAACGCGTTGAGTACGTTCGTATAGAGTGTCTCATATGGAATTGAGATCCCGATGATGTCAAACGCGGTCAACGGGTTCTTGCTTTCCAGGGTGTACAGCGGGATGCCGGCAGCGCGCATTTCGTCTTCCATATCCGACCAGGGAAGATAGGCGCGTTCCGCTAGCGCGTCTGCCCGGCGATTGACCGCATCATAGAGGATGGAAATGCCCAGGTTGGGCAGCCCGATATCATAGATCTCCGGGAACAGCAGCGCCACCCGGCAATCAACCGCCTGCCAATCCTTGCAGACCTGGTTGTATTCACCACCTACGTAGCGGCCGGGTTTTTGGACTTTAAGCAAAACCCGCTGCAGGCGGGTTTCTATATCGGTTGAAGAAACCACCGGTAAACTCCTGGGTAAAGTAATTAATCCGGATGGATTTTACCCGATTTTAGAGTGTAGCTTTATACATTCCCCCATCGACCGGCAGCATGACGCCTGTCAGGTATGAGGCGGCGGGAGACAGCAGGAATACGGCTGCGCGCGCAAATTCTTCCGGCCTGGCCATGCGCCCCAGCGGAGATTCAGCCGACTGCCTGCGGGCTTCTTCCTCAACGGAGGTGTGGTTGTTTTTTGCACGCACGGTTAAGAGGTCGGTCACGCGTTCGGTGACCGTCCAACCCGGAAGGATGGAATTGACCCGGATCCCTTCACTGCCCAACTCCAGCGCGAGGGATTTGGTCAGCCCTACCGTACCCATACGCAACGAATTGGATAGAACCAGGTTGGGAATGGGCTGTTTGGTTGAAATGGATGTTACCGTCAGTACGCTGGCAGCGTCTGATTGACGTAAATAGGGGAGGGCTGCCCGGATCAGCCGTACATGGCTCAGAAATACCAGGTCATAGGCCTTTTCCCAGGCGGCATCATCAAAGCTCTCAAAATTGCCTGCCGGAGGTCCGCCGGTATTGGTGACCACCAGGTCCAGTTTGCCGAAATGGTTGATTGTCTGGGTTACCAGAAAGTCCGGTACGCCGGGGTCAGACATGTCACCGGCGAGGGTTATCAGATCGCCCGCGGTCTCAGCCTTCAACCGTTCACCCGCCTTGGTGAGTTTTTCCGGGTCGCGGCTGTTGATGGCCACCCTGGCTCCTTCCATGAGGAGCTGACGGGCGGTTGCATATCCCAATCCCCGGCTGGCACCGGTAACAAGGGCAATACGGTCTTTTAAACCCAGATCCATAATGGTCTCCTAGAATGTTTCGATGCGGTATTGCAGGATTTCGATATCCGGCCAGTTCGGCGGGAAAAAATCTACGACATGCTGCAGATACGCCTGGACTTCGCGGTTGCTGGTGCTTAGCGCAGCGCACTGGACAATTGTTTCCGAATGGCTGTCCTGCCTGTCCATCTCCGCTGCAGCCACATTAAATTCCCGGTGCAGCCGCGCCAGAATGGGTTGAATACGACTGCGTTTCTGCTTAAGCGAATGGCAGTCCGGGATGGTTAGATGCAACGTCAATAAACCAATCGCCATCTGACACCTTAATCCATTGTATGGATTTGGTTATGAATGTCAAACAAAAATCCAATGATCATCGGCTGCAACACAACTGGTGTCTTGCATAAACATCCGCGCGTGATTACAATCTTCACACAGAATCGAAGGAAAACAATGGACCCAGAAGAAAAAACTTATCAGGAAAACCTGGATTATCTGTATAAATTCGTGGATTACAGTCTCACCCGCAACCTGGAATATTCACCGGAAAAATTCAACCTTGACCGGATGCGCATTCTAGCCGGCGAACTGGGAGATCCACAATCCACATACCCGATCATCCATATCGCGGGAACAAAAGGCAAAGGGTCAACTGCCGCCATGATTGCATCCATATTGATGGCTGCAGACTACCGGACAGGGTTCTACATTTCACCGCATCTGGTTGACTTTGCCGAGCGTATTCAGGTAAACAACCTGCCCATTCCCCATAAAGCCTTCAACCAACTGGTTGCGTTCGTTAAACCCGTGGTGGAAAAAATCGGCCGCCTGACTACGTTCGAGATCACAACCGCGTTGGCGTTTGAAGCGTTCCGCCGGCAACATGTGGATGTGGCCGTGGTGGAAGTCGGACTGGGCGGACGCCTGGATTCGACCAATATTGTAGACCCGGCTCTATCCGTGATTACGTCTTTATCCATGGATCATATGAAAGTCCTGGGAGATACACTCCAGCAGATCGCCATGGAAAAAGCGGGGATCATCAAACCGGGGAAACCTGTGGTCAGCGCACCGCAACAACCGGATGCTCTGGATATTCTTGAGACGCAGGCAGCGAAAAATGGCAGTCAGATCACGGTAGTCGGGCGCGATGTTACGACCCGTT
>CAYRHB010000074.1:0-6957 GCA_964424035.1 uncultured Leptolinea sp. | reverse complement strand
GCAGTGGTTTGAAGTGAAAACATCCCCGGAAGATCCATATACTGGAAAAACTGATGGTATCGCATTATTCACGCCGGATTATGAAACCGGTGTCGATTTCTTCATTCCATTGTTGGGACGCCATCAGTTGGATAATGCCACCACCGCAATTACTGCGGTCATGCAATTACGCCAACTGGGTTTCGAGATCAGCGACCGCGCCATCCAGGATGGACTGGCCAATGTTGTCTGGCCTTGCCGGTTTGAGATCCTGAGCCGGGATCCATTCCTGGTAGTGGATTCAGCGCACAACCGCGATTCCGCCCGCAAGCTCCGCCTGACCATGGAGGATAATTTCCCCGGCCGGCCGGTTACTCTTATCTTCGGAGCCTCAGAGGACAAGGATATTTCCGGTATGTTCAATGAATTATTGCCAATCTGTTCGCGGGTCATCTTGACGCGTTCCACACATCCACGGGCAGCAGACCTGAATACTCTGATAAAATCTGCAGGCTCCTTTTCATGTTCGGTGATCACAGCGGAATCTGTTGAGATCGCGCTGAAATTCAGCCTTGATCCGGTGGAACCGGATGGCGTGGTGCTGGCAGCCGGAAGCCTGTTTATTGCGGCAGCTGTGAGGGAGACCTGGTCGCAGCAGAATTCTGCAGATAAGGCATAATTAACAGGTAGAGGGAAGAGAAATATAACCATGGATGAATGGAATACCGGTAACGGTAATGGAAATGACGAATACTCAGCCGCGCTTCACCAGCGCACGGAAGAGCTATACCGCATACCGAACGCGGTCAGCGACGATGACGGGATCATAGAATTACCCGGCGTTGTACTGACCGATCTGGTGATTTTTCCACGGCTCACACTGCCGGTGTTTCTGACCCCGGGACCGAATCTCCTGGCCATTCAGGAAAGCCAGGAAAACGTGGAACCGGTCATCGGGTTGATGAAACGGGAATGGGAGCTTGATTTCCCGGAATCGGGGAAATACCTTGCCATCGGGATTGAAATGGTGGTTGGACGGATCCTGACCATGCCCGATGGAAACAGTTCTGCACTCGTTCAGGGACGCCGCCGGGTTGAGGTTATCGAGGTGCTCGAGGATGGACCTTTTCCGCGCGTCCGGGCCCGTATCATTGAAGAATCGATGCGTGTCACCCGGCGGATTGACGCCCTGATGCGTACAACCCGTGACCTGTTTGAGCGTTGCGTTCAACTGGACCGCAGTCTCCCGGAAGAAGCCCACCTTGTGGCTATGAACATCAATGAGCCGGGGTGGCTTTCAGATATGATCTGCACGTCCATCTCACTTTCAATGCATGAGCGCCAGAAACTGCTGGTGATCATTGACCCGGAGGAACGGCTTAAACGTGTTAACTGGTTGCTGGCACAGGAACTGGATGTGCTTCAACTGGAAGATGAAATTCAGACCCGTGTGCAAAGTGAGGTTGACCGCAGCCAGCGGGAATTTTATCTGCGTGAGCAGATGAAGGCTATCCAAACCGAGCTGGGGGAAGGTGATATCTGGACACGCGAGATCAATGAACTGAAGGAAAAGATCCAGACGACGGAACTGCCGCAGGAAGCCAAAACCGCCGCTCTGAAGGAGATCGAACGTCTGAACCAGATGCCGCAAATGGCGCCTGAAGTGGGGATCATCCGCACCTATCTGGATTGGATCCTGGAGCTTCCGTGGTCAAACGCTACAGAAGATAATCTGGATGTAAAACATGCCGCAAAAATCCTTGATAATTATCACTACGGTCTGGGGAAAGCCAAAGACCGTATTCTGGAATACATTGCCGTCCGGAGCTTGAAACCCAAAAAAGACCGGCAGCCGATTCTGTGCTTTGTCGGTCCTCCGGGAACGGGTAAAACCTCACTGGGACGTTCCATCGCTGAAGCGCTGGGGCGGAAATTTGTCCGGCTATCGCTGGGCGGTGTGCGGGATGAAGCCGAGATTCGCGGTCACAGGCGCACATATATTGGCGCCCTTCCCGGCCGCATATTGCAAACCATGCGCCGCGCGGGTTCTGTCAATCCGTTGTTTATGCTGGATGAAATTGATAAACTGGGAGCCGATTTCCGTGGAGATCCATCTGCCGCCCTGTTGGAGGTATTGGACCCGGAACAGAACAACGCATTTTCTGATCATTACCTGGAGCTGTCTTTTGACCTTTCCAAAGTAATGTTTATAACAACGGCCAATAGCATCGCATCCATCCCACCGGCACTGATGGACCGTATGGAGATGATCGAATTTCCCGGTTATATTGAGGAAGAGAAGGTGGAGATCGCCCGCCGCTTCCTTATCCCACGCCAGATGGAAGAAAGTGGGTTGGATGAAGGCGAGACCAAAATTGAGGAATCCGCACTGCGAAAGATCGTACGGGAATACACGTACGAGGCTGGTGTCCGCAACCTGGAACGGGAAATTGGACGAACCTGCCGGAAGGTTGCCCGATTAAAATCAGAAAAGAAACGGTATCCTGCCCGCATCACACCGGCCATCATTGAAAAATTCCTGGGTCCGCCGGAATTCCTGCTGACCGAAGCTGAGCGTACAGATGAAGTAGGTGTTGCAACGGCCATTGCCTGGACGGAAAACGGTGGTGAGATCATGCCGGTGGAAGTGCTCATTCTGGATGGCAAAGGGAATCTCCAGATCACCGGTCAGGTGGGTGATGTGATGCAGGAATCCGCACAGGCTGCGTTCTCCTACATGAAATCACGCTGCCATGAACTGCTGATTGATCCTGATGAGTTTGAACACCTCGATATTCATGTCCATATCCCCGAAGGCGCTATTCCAAAGGATGGACCCAGCGCAGGTATCACCATTGCCACGGCTCTGATCTCCGCGTTCACGGAACGACCCATATATAAAGATGTGGGGATGACCGGAGAGATCACCTTGCGGGGAAGGGTACTGCCCATAGGCGGTTTGAAAGAAAAGATACTGGCCGCGCACAGGTCCGGACTTAAACGTGTTTTCATTCCGGAGCGCAATGCAAAAGACCTGGTGGATGTACCCAAAAAGGTGCTCTCCGATCTGAAAGTCATTCCGGTCAACCATATGGATCAGATACTCGATTCGGCTCTGCATCCGCCTATCGAACGCAAGCCACGTACCCACGCGGTTAAGAAACCGGTAGGAAAGGCTGCCAAAGAAAAAGCTCCTACAGCGAAAAAGGACGTTTGAAAAGATGAGCCATCATTTTGAGGTGATGGCTCATCTTTTTTTACTGAAATTCAAATGGCGAAAAAGCCCGGGTCCAGAGCTGCGGGTAGGCACCATCCGGGTCCCCGAAGGGATCATACCCTGATGTCCCCACATCCAGGTGGACATGGGGAGCTCCAACGTTCTTTCCTGTGCGCCCGACAATGCCAATGATCTGTCCGGCGAAAACCTCCTGCGTACCGGATATGAGCACTTTATCCAGATGGTTGTACGTCAGCAAATGAGGGAAATTATCCACCATGACAATGATCTGGTTCCCCATGATTTCAGACTGTCTTGAAGTAGCCATACCAAATCCCAATGAAATGACAAAGTCGCCCTTCTGCCCGCCGATGTCAACCCCGTCCAGGTTATCTGTTAATCGATTGGGGAGCTGGTTATAGCTCTGGGGAGACAGGGCGGTTCTGGACCGCCAATCCAGACCCCAGGCCAGACGTGGATCATGGTCAAAGAAACTGTAAATATACGGCTCTCCCTGCAATGGAGGATATGGCAATGCTCCCTGCGTGAGTCCGATGTTAATTTCACTATCACCGGCCTCCACGTAATAGGTATTTGATAATTTCATCAAATGTGTCTGAACGAGATTTTGTTCCGGCACAGATACTCCGTCCAATTCATGTGCCGGGATGTGTACCGGTTTAACATAACGGTTTTGAAACGCCATTTTGGGGATATCACTTTCATTCTTATCCACAAAATCGATCCCGACAAAATCACCGTACCGGATGGCTGTGCTTCCGATGGAGAAATTTCCCTGTGCATCTGTGAGAACACAGGCTGCCGTAACTCCTTTCACGGAAGCACATACCTCAATGTTGGATAATCCGGGTTCCATTATTTCAATATATGTCCAATCCTGTGTACCCGGATGATGAAGAATATAGTCTTCAAGCGCCCTGACAAAATCCGCGTTTTGTGTTTGTTTGCGATACCCGGGATGGATGAGCCCGTCGAAGTATTTCATAAGGATCTCGCTTTGCGTACCGGATAGGTCAATATCGAAAAATAGTCTGCCGGTTAAAGTAACCGGTACATTGGTTGCAGTGGGGGTTGGTGAGGGCGGCGGAGTCGGGCTCGAGGTCGGGGTAGAGGTGGGAGAACTGGTGGGTGCAAGGGTTGATGTGGGAATGTCAGTTGGAACAAGAGTCGCTGTAGCCGGAATTGGTGAGGGTTCAATCGGTGTTGGTTCCGGAGTTTGCATAAGCGGTCGCAACGTGATGCCCAGTATTATCAGAACCACGATGATAGCGAGAATGATCAGCGCACGGATTTTTCCAGTCATCTGCCCCTCCATCCAATGGCGATTTTATTATCTCATTGCAGAAATATTATAGGTCATAGGGCCGATTGTCAACAACCAGTCCCTTGACAAGTTGAGATATTCTGGTGATATAATAGCTGTGACTGAAATACTAATATAGTCATAGGGTATCAGGAGAGAGTATGCCGAAATGGTTCTCAGAAATGGAAAAGGAAAACATCCGCGGACTGCTGCTGAAGCAGGGAGAGATGCAATTTGCCCGATTCGGTTTCAAAAAAGCCAATGTGGACGAAATCGCTGCCGCCGCAGGGATCTCGAAAGGAGCTTTCTACCGGTTCTATGAATCCAAAGAGTTGTTGTTTATGGACATCATTGAACATGTTGAGATCCGGGGCCGCCAGGAAATTCTGGCCACGATTGACCTGCCCGGACCAACACCACGGGCAAGATTGTTCCGCCTGTTGAAGAGGGCTTTTGATCTTTTCTCGGAATTCCCCATTCTGCAGGTTTTAACCGGAAGTGATTTTGATATCCTGCTCAAGGGTGTGCCAACAGAAACCTTCAAGGAGCATATGTTAAGTGACCAGGATTTCTTTGTTGATTTGTCCACCCGTTGCCGCAGGGCAGGGATGCCGATACAGATAGAAGCGGATGAAATGTTGGCACTGATCTATCCTCTGGTATTTTCCTTCCTGTCTGGAATTGGAAGTGGGCAACAAAACATGATGGGAAACATCGATATGCACCTCGAATTGATCGCTGCCTACTGCCTGGGTGAGGTCACACTGGAATGCCAATCCTCCGGCAGAATGGTTATGAGCAACGAAGAAGGGAAGAAAGAATGAACATGATAGAAACAGTAGGGCTCGGCAAGTGTTATGGAGATGTCAGGGCGGTGGAAGACCTGTCACTGAATGTTGCCGAGGGAGAGATTTATGCGTTCCTGGGTTTGAATGGGGCAGGAAAGACCACAACCATCCGTATGTTGTTGGGGATGATCAAACCAACGACAGGGTATGCGTCTGTACTGCATACCAGGGTCCGGCAGGGTTCCAGTAAACCCTGGCAGGATGTCGGTTACCTGGTCGAGGTACCGCATCCCTATTCCGAATTGACGGTAATCGAAAACCTGGAGGCTGCCCGTATTCTGCATCCCGGAACACCCCGGTCAGCAGTCGGTGAGATTGTAGAACGTCTCGGTTTGGTGGAATACGCCAACCGGCGGGCGGGTGATCTTTCGCTGGGGAACATCCAACGGTTGGGATTGGCCAAAGCCATGATCCACAGGCCGCGGCTGCTATTTCTCGATGAACCGGCCAATGGCCTTGATCCATCAGGGATCGTGGAAATTCGTGAATTACTTTTGCGGATGACCCGTGAAGAAGGTGTTACCGTTTTCATGTCCAGCCATATTCTGGCAGAAGTCTCCCGCCTGGCCCAGCGGATCGGCATAATCCACAAAGGGCGCTTGCTCCAGGAACTGACCCGCGACGAGCTGGAAAAGAACCGCCAACGCCGGTTGATGGTGCAAACACGGGATAATCCACTGGCTATGCAGGCATTAATGTCGGCTGGGAAACCGGATTGCGTTCCAATGAATGGAAGTATTCTCTTAAATGATACCCATTCGATCGAACAACCTGACCGGGTGAATGAAATCCTGGTAAAAGCCGGGTTCCCCCCAACCCGTCTGTATGTTGAAGAAGAAGAATTGGAACAATACTTCCTGCGGTTGGTGGGTATGGGAGAAGGAGTTAAGAATGAATAACATCAGGAATATGATCTGGATTGAATGGCGAAAAGCCGTCCGTTCCCGGATACCCCTGTGGACAACTATTGGAGCCTTGTTCCTGCCGGTTGTGGTCGGATTGATGATCCTTGTCTCAAAAAACCCGGAAATTTCACGTAAGCTGGGTGTTATCAGTGCCAAAGCAGACCTGATCGGTCTGGCTGCAACAGAATGGCCGGGTTTTCTCATTTTGATCGCCCAGATGTTGGCAACAGCCGGTTTCTTTATGTTTATTGTCATTTTGAGCTGGATGTTCGGCCGTGAATTTGCGGATGGAACAGCCAAAGATTTGCTGGCTGTTCCTGTTCCAAGAATGACCATATTGCTGGGGAAATTCTTGGTCTACATTGGATGGGCGTTTATCATGGCGCTGTTGATCCTGTGTGGCAGCCTGTTGATGGGAACATTGGTCGGACTTCCCGGTGGCGGTGCTGATGTGATCCGTGAGGGATTGGTATTAAACCTGGTTACAACCTTGCTGGTCATCCTGAGCGTGATCCCCTTTGCTCTGCTTGCCAGCGTGGGACGTGGCTATTTGTTGCCACTCAGTATGGCCATTATCACCATGATTGTGGCGAATGTGGCCATCGCACTTGGTTGGGGGGATCTGTTCCCCTGGAGCATCCCGGGACTATTCTCACAGGGAACCGGCATGGTTGGAACAGCCGG